>NZ_CASEXV010000081.1 GCF_949292005.1 uncultured Bifidobacterium sp.
CCGCCGAACCGGATGACGCGCACCAGCATCCATCCGGCCCGTGGCCACTCCCTCAGCCATATCCGTCTCACGCTATCCGTCTCACGCTCTGGTTGCCGCGCTATGGTCATCGCACAAGAACACCATCCACCCGCAGCCATCACGATGAGGGAAACAGATCACATGCGTTTCTTCACACGTCGGACGCCAGCCGCGCTGGCCGGTGCACCCTCAGCAACCGCACGCGACTTGCCGTCCGACCCATCCGTGACCTCCCCCTTCAGCCCCGCCGCATGGGCTACCGTGCTATACGGTCCACACGACGATCCCGCCCTCGCGGCAAAAAAACGACGTGCGCGACGCAGCGCCCGGATCTCGGCCATCACCGCGCTCATGTTGGCGCTTCTTGGCTTTACGGCCATCCTTTACCCCCTTGTGCTTCAGGCGTTTTCCGAGAAGCAGCTTGGAGAGACAAGCGACTCCGTGTCCGCAACGGCGAGTGGTTGGCCTCAGAATCAGAGAGACAGCGAGCTGGCGAAAGCGCACGCCTACAATAAAAGACTCGCCGCTAGCGGGCAGCCGGTTCTGGGTGAGGCCGTCGACCCCTTCTCCACGCGATCCGGAGAAAGCGCCGCAAGCGACCAGTCCGACAGCGAGTCGACGAAGGACAAGACGTATCAAAGCCTGCTGAACGTCAGCGGCGACGGTATCATGGGCAGCGTTGTCATCCCGAAGATCTCCGTGAACCTCCCCATCTATCATGGATCAGCGGACTCTGTGCTTGCCCGCGGCGTCGGTCACCTCTACGGGACCTCCCTGCCTGTTGGCGGTACTTCCACCCATCCCGTGCTCACGGGACACCGGGGGCTCGTCAACGCGCTCATGTTCACACGCCTTGACGAGATGAGGGTCGGCGACTACTTCTACATCAAGATCATGGGCAAGACGCTGGGATACAAGATCGACCGGATCAGCGTCATCCTGCCCAACGACACCTCCAAGCTCCGCGTCGTCAAGGGCGAGGACCGCGTCACCCTCATGACCTGCACGCCCTACGGCGTCAACACGCATCGTCTTCTCGTGTCTGCCGTGCGGGCCGCCATACCAGGCACCATCCCCGAGCCGGATGACGCCGCGGTCGATGGCAAGCAGATCCTGCGATACGTCCTTGCCGTCGCCGTGCCCATCATCCTTCTCGGCGTCATCATCGCCGCCGTAAAGGGAAAGACCAGACGGCGACGACACTTCAGTGGTATATGCCACTGAAGTGGGTCAGTATTTCATGCCCATGGCCGCGCGGACCTCGTCAAGGGTCTCCTCGGCGGTGGCGTTCGCACGCCGGTTGCCGTCATGAAGTACGTCTCGGATCGAGTCCATGTCCTTCGCGAGTTCGGCACGACGCTCTCGATGGGGTGCCAGGAACTCGTTCACGTTCTCGATCACGTATTTCTTCAGGGCTCCCGCCCCCGATTCGCCGATCTCCTCGGCGATGTCCTTCGGATCGCGACCTGTCACCAGCCCGGCCGTCGTCAGCAGTGCGGACACCTGAGGCCTGGCCGCCGGATCGAAGGTGATGCGGCGCTCCGAATCCGTCGGGCTTTTCCTGATGAGCTTCGCCGTCTCCTCGGCGGTCGCGCCCAGCATGATCGAATTGCCGTAGGACTTGCTCATCTTCCGGCCATCAAGACCCGGGATCTCGGGCGCATCCGACAGGATGGCCGCAGGCTCGGGGAACACGGGGGTCTTCGCCGAATAACGCTCGTTGAACCGTCTTGCGATGGTACGGGTGATCTCCACATGGGGGAGGTTGTCCTTCCCGATCGGTACCACGTTCGCCTTGCAAAAGAGGATGTCGCACGCCTGATGGACTGGATACGTCAGCAGCAGTCCGGTCAGCGCGTGGCCGGAGGCCTCCATCTCGGATTTGACCGTCGGATTCCGGTGGAGCTCGGCCTCCGTCACCAGCGACAGGAACGGCAGCATGAGCTGATTCTCGGCGGGGACCGCAGAATGGGTGAAGATCATGGTCTTGGCCGGGTCGATTCCGGCGGCCATGTAATCGAGTACCAGGTTGAGGACGTTCTCTCCGATGTGCTCGGTGGTGTCGCGGTCCGTGATGACCTGATAGTCAGCGATGATGATGTTCGTCCGCACGCCACGGTTCTGCATCGCCACGCGCTCGCGGATCGAACCGAAATAGTGTCCCAGATGCAGACGCCCGGTCGGACGGTCGCCGGTGAGCATCGTGAATGACCCCGGATTCGTCTCCAACTTCGCGAGGGTGGCGTCGGACAGTCGTTTCGCCGCCTGGAAACTTGCGCTGATCTCATTGCCCGCTGCGGTCATCTGAAGCTCGTCGCTCATCGTCATGGTCCTTGGATGTCCTTAGATAGAGAAGGGTTCGACACGTGAATATTGCCCTTATCGTAAAAGTTCAAGACGACAACCATGCGGAATCGAACAGGTGGTACGCTCTTATGTGATGAATTGATGGCTTTGGTGAAGGATCAGGGGGTCAGATGGGCCGCGGACGGCAGAAGGCGAAGCAGCAGAAAATAGCCCGTAAGCTGAAGTACCTGACAACCGATACCGACTATGACGAGCTTGCCAAAGAGCTCAAGGGCGAGGATCCGGGGACCGAGTCCGTCGATCCCTTTGCGGACGTCGAAGGTCATGACGAGCACGGAGAGGAACGCACCTCGTCGGATTCGTCCGCGGAGCCGTCCCTTCCATCCGATGATCTGGATGAGTACGCCCGATGGGCGGCGGAGGCCGCTGCGAAGGCCACCAGCGCGGAATTCCCCCAGACGCGTATACGCTCCGACCATCATGCCCACACGATCATGCCGATGCCGCGGCCGCATGTCTCCGGCGATTCCAAGGCCAGAGGGAACGAGGGAAAGAAGTCCTCCGACTGACCTTCCGCCTGACGGGTTCTGTCATATGCCGTATCCGGGATCTCATCGCGTGGATGATCGCCGTGACGGCGTTCCCTCGTCAACTGCGGGATACTGGCGTGCGCACGGGCTGCGTCGCACATGCGCGCCGTGTTCGCACGCGTCATAGGTAATGGCGATATCGCCGAAGGCGTCATAATTTCTTGCGTCGTTCGCTATCTTTTATACTGGGCTGAACCGCGTCACGTACGACCGGAATCCTGCACGGCGACGCAATCCTGCGCAGGTAGTGGTACCGCAGTTAGTGGTAACAAGGGACAACGAAGAGAGAAGAAACATGACAGTTCTGACACGTCGACCAAAGCTTGCCGTATCCGCCATCGCGCTCATCGCCTCGATGGGGCTGCTCCTCTCGGGATGCGGTTCGCAGAGCGGAAACGACACGGGCACCTCCGCCTCGGGCGATTCGACGAGCACCGGCAAGGCGCTTGACACCGCAGCGTATGACAAGCTCATCGCCGCAGGATCGGCGGCCAGCGCTTCCGACGTCTCGGCGAACGCGTGGGCGTCGGCCGTGAAGAAGGCGGGCGTCCTCAAGGTCGGCGGGACCAAGACGTCCACGCTGTTCTCCCTGCAGAGCCCCGACGACAACAAGGTCCGTGGCTTCGACGCGGGCCTTTCCCAGCTCCTCGCGCGCTACATCATCGGAGATGCCAAAACCGAGATCAGCGTCGTCGACTCGTCCACCCGTGAGACGGTCCTACAGAACGGAACCGTCGACTCCGTCTTCGCGACCTACTCGATCACCGACTCCCGCAAGGAGAAGGTCGACTTCGCCGGACCCTACTATGTGTCCCACCAGGGGATTCTGGTGAAGTCCACCACCAACGACATCTCCTCGGTCAAGGATCTGGCGGGCAAGAAGGTCGGTGTTCAGGCTGGATCCACTGGGCGGCAGATCGTGGAGAAGTACGCGCCCAAGGCCACCGTCCAGGAGTTCCAGACGGACGCCGAGATCGTCCAGGCGATCAAGCAGGGCAGACTCGACGCGTACGTCGTCGACCAGTCACTGGTGCTGGGCGATGTGGCCCGGGATCCGAAATCGCTGAAATCCGTCGGTGACGGATTCGGCACGGAGGACCCTTACGGGATCGGGCTTCCCAAGGGTTCGGACGCCGTCGCCTTCGTCAACGCGTGGTTGAAGAAGATCGAGGAGGATGGCACGTGGGCCAAGCTGTGGACGATCACCATCGGCGATCGCACCGGCGTGACCGACGTTCCCACGCCTCCCACCATCGACGAGTGAGCGACTGAATGGGATCCGGACACACGATGTGGGGTCAGCTCGCGCATCTTGTGGGGACATATGGTTCCCAGTATGTGGACGGCTATTGGGTGACGCTGCGCATAGGCGTCATTGCTTTCGCAGGAGGGCTTCTTCTGGGACTTGTCCTCACCGTCCTCCGGATCTCACCGATACCGCCGCTGCGTGCGGCGGTATCCGCCTACGTGGAGCTGTTTCGCAACATACCCGTGCTGTGCCTCCTGATCTTCGTGGTCTTCGCGCTTCCTGAGGTCGGAATCGTCATCGACTATGAGCCCTGCGTCGTCCTCACGCTGGTTCTTGTTTCGTCCTCCTTCGCCTGCGACAATCTGCGCACCGGAATCAACGCCATCGATCCCGGGCAGATCGAGGCCGCACGGTCGTTGGGACTGTCCTTCATGGGGATAGTCACCTCCGTGGTGCTTCCGCAGGCCCTGCGGAACGTCGTCCAACCCATGGTGACGCTGTTCATCTCCGTGATCATCAGCTCGTCCACGGGCGCGCTGGTGCCTCTCGCCCACACCGAGCTCACCGGACTGGTCTCGCGGATCAACACCACCGACGCGATGGGCATACCGACCTTTCTCATCGCGGCTCTGTTCTACGTGGCCACGGGTCTGGTGATAGCGGGCATCGGACGCATCATCGAAAGGCGGGTGGCGATATGGCGTTGAGTCCGACCGAGGCGGCGCTCTTTGAAACAGGCGGACCGAGATCGCGACGGCGGATCATCATCGGCACGATTGCATCCTCCGTGGCGTTGATCGCGCTGGTCGCCTACGTCGTCATGCGGCTGTATGACAACGGACAGTTCGACCCGCAGTATTGGAGCCTTTTCGCCGAAGCGAACGTGTGGGTTTTCCTGGGACAGGGCTTTCTTGGCACGTTGCGTGCGGCGCTGGGGGCGGGGGCCATCGCGCTCGTCGGAGGTCTGGTGCTCATGTTCGGGCGCATATCGGGCGTTGCCCCGGTGAGATGGATTGCCACGGCGATCATCGAATTCGTGCGCGGCACGCCCACATTGTTGTTCATATACTTTTTCTTCCTGGTGCCGTCGCAGTTCGGAATCCACATCAGCACGTACTGGATGGTGGTGATACCGGTGTCGATGTACGCGTCCGCGGTGCTCGCCGAGGTGTACCGCGCCGGCGTGCGCGCCGTTCCCCGCGGTCAGGGAGAGGCAGGTGCGTCGCTGGGATTGAGCCGCAGGCAGATCTACGCGTCCATCATCCTCCCGCAGATGTTTCGCATCGTCGTGCCGACGATGGTGACGCAGCTGGTCGTCGTGGTGAAGGACACCACCTTCGGATACGTGGTGACGTATCCCGAGATGATGCAGAACACGAAGGTCGTCATAGCGAACTACAACAGTCTGCTTCCCGTGTATCTGGTGACGGCGCTGATCTACGTCGCGGTGAACTACGCGATCTCCTGGTCGGCCCGACGGATCGCCTCGGGCATGGGGGAGCCCCTTCTGGCATAGGCGGGCATAGGCGTAGGGCCCGATTCGTAGGGGCCGGGCCGTCGAGGCCGACGTGTCGACTGGTGGGCGTTATCCATCGTGGAGTGTCATACAAGGGGCAGCAGCGCGCTGAGGTCGTCACGCTCGCCTACGGAGCTGATGGTGCCGCGTCGGCGTTCCTCGTCCCAGCTCGTCATCCCGGAGGCAAGCCTCAGCCACGTCGTGGGATCAAGTTCGACGACGTCGGGTGGCGTGAGGTTGTGGGGGTCGGACCGTGGGCCGTCGAGGATCTTGACGGCCCCCCAGGGCGCGACCCTGATCTCCACGGCGCCCCCGGGCGCTTTCGTCTCCAGCAGGTGCAGCGAATAGCGCACGGCCATGGCGAGGGTCGAGCGGCCGAGCGACGTGGAGGCCTTCTCATCGGTTTCGGCCAGCGTCCTCCACCGATTGAACGATTCGCGGCCACGCTCCAGATCGCGCTCATGTATGACAGCCATATCTCCGATATTGTGCATGGTGCGCAGGACTCCGGATCGGACACGCGCGCGAACGATGTCATCGTGAGTTCGCCTCCGATCCGCAAATGTTGTAGTCTCTCTATGAGAACGTATGCACAAGGCCCCACCGTGCCCGTAGCTGTGATGCGGCGTCGAGTCGTGCCAAGATGCGCGTTCCGGCAGCAATATTTGTCAAAGGGAGTCAGATAATGACCGAAATCACCGCACCGAAGGCGCCCGTCACCTCCGACGAGTTCACCGGCGAGATTCGTGAGCAGTTGAAGTACACACAGGGCGTGACGCCGGAGCAGGCGACCGCAGCTGATGTGTATGTGGCTGCCGCGGCGGCCGTCCGTCGCCATCTCGTCGACGCCTGGATGAAGACCCAGAAGGATATGGTCTCAGGCGATACGAAGGCCGTCGGGTACCTCAGCGCAGAGTTCCTCATGGGCAAGCAGCTCTCCAACGCGCTGCTCAACGCGGGACTGACCGAGCAGTTCGACGAGGCCGTCAAGACTTTGGGCTTCGAGCCGCAGCAGATCGTCGACGCCGAATACGAGCCGGGTCTAGGTAATGGCGGTCTGGGGCGTCTCGCGGCCTGCTACATCGATTCCCTGGCGTCGATCGGCGTTCCCGCTTTTGGATATGGAATCCAGTACCGCTACGGCATCTTCAAACAGAAGTTCGACGACAAGGGCCGTCAGGTCGAGACGCCCGATTACTGGCTCGCCAACGAGGAGTCGTGGGGCCACATCGACTACAACCGTGACCAGCGCGTCAGCTTCGGCGGCGAAGTCGTCGAGGAGGATGGCAAGCGCGTGTGGAAGCCCGCGTGGTCCGTCCGTGCGGTTCCGGTCGACTATATGGTTCCCGGATACACCTCGCAGCGTGTGAACACCCTGCGACTGTGGACCGCGAAGAGCTACGACGAGTTCGATCTCCTGGCCTTCAACAAGTCCGAGTATCTGGACGCCGTCAAGCCGCAGGTGGCTGCCGAGAACATCACGAAGATCCTCTACCCGGAGGACTCAACTCCCCAGGGCAAGGCTCTGCGTCTCGAGCAGCAGTACTTCTTCGTCGCCGCGTCCATCCATGACGCGATCCGCGTCTTCTACCCCGGAGAGACGAACCCCGATCTGACGAACTTCGCCGACAAGATCGTCTTCCAGCTCAACGACACCCATCCCGTGATCGGCATTCCCGAGCTCATGCGCGTCCTCATGGACGAGCACGGGTACGATTGGGGCACCGCGTGGGGAATCACGCAGAAGACCTTCAACTACACCTGCCACACGCTTCTTCCCGAGGCGCTTGAGGTGTGGCCAGCCAACCTCATCGGTGAGCTTCTTCCCCGTCATCTGGAGATCATCAAGAAGATCAACGACCAGTTCGTGGCCGAGCTCAAGGGTAAGAACGTCGCCGCCGACCAGATCGAGCGAATGCGCATCTACACGGATGGCAAGCAGCCCTCCGTGCGCATGGCCTTCCTCGCGTCGTATGCCGGCTCCTACGTCAACGGCGTCGCCGAGCTGCACTCCGAGCTGCTCAAGGACGTCACGCTCAAGGACTTCTCCGACGTGTATCCGCAGAAGTTCGCCAACGTGACCAACGGCGTCACGCCTCGCCGCTTCGTGCGGCTGGCCAACCCGCGCATGTCCGCTCTCATCACCGAGGGACTGGGCACGGACCGTTGGATCTCCGACCTCAGCCTGCTCAAGGGACTCGTCCCGCTGGCCGACGATGCCGAGTTCGTCCGCAAGTTCGCCGATGTCAAGCAGGCGAACAAGGATGCGTTCGCGGTGTTCGCGAAGAGCCATTACGGAATCGATCTTGATCCCAGCACCATGTTCAACACGATGGTCAAGCGTCTGCACGAGTACAAGCGCCAGAGCCTCAAGATTCTCGCGCTTATCTCCACTTACGCCGACATCAAGAGCGGCAAGGTGAACGTGGACGACGTCCTTCCACGCACGGTTATGTTCGGCGCGAAGTCGGCCCCAGGCTATGCGATGGCGAAGCTCACGATCCGCCTGATCAACAACGTGTCGCGTGTCGTGAACAATGACCCGGACGTTAAGGGCAAGCTTGCGGTCCACATGCTTCCCAACTACAACATCGAGATGGCCGAGAACCTGATTCCCGCCACCGACCTCGACGAGCAGATCTCACAGGCCGGCAAGGAGGCCTCCGGAACCGGCAACATGAAGTTCGCCCTCAACGGCGCGCTCACCGTGGGAACGCTTGATGGCGCGAACGTGGAGATCCGCCAGCTTGTTGGCGCGGAGAACTTCTTCCTCTTCGGCATGACGGTCGACGAGGTGGACAAGCTCTACGCCGAGGGCTACGACCACGGCGGCTCCCGCAAGTACTACGAGGCCGACCCCCGCCTGAAGCAGGCCGTGGACATGGTCGCGGATGGCACCTTCTCGGACGGCGACAAGGATGTCTACAAGGATCTGGTCAACGACTGGCTGACGCATGACTACTTCATGACGATGGCTGATTTCGGAGCCTACATGGACATCCAGTCCGAGATCGAGAACACCTATCGCGAGCCTGCCAAGTGGGCCCGGATGGCCGTGCTCAACGTTGCGAACTCGGGATACTTCAGCTCCGACCGGTCGATTGAGGACTACCTTGAGCGCATCTGGCACACCAGCGCGCTCGCCTGATTGAGACCCCACGGAGAAGGACCCCGCACCGATTGAGGTGCGGGGTCCTTCTCCACTCGGAGCGCTGCAGGAGCATAGCCTAAACACGTAGTCTCAGGCACACCGGCTCCACAGTGCGTGCGGTCCGATGCATCATAAGACGGCCATACGCAAACGCGCCGTCATGGCATCGGACATTCGGGACGCGCCGCGGACGGGGCGCGATTCCCGTTGCCGTGAATCAGTCCTTGTCGGCAGCGGGCGCGGCAGTCTGCGGATCAAGCGCCGGGGCGTCCTCGTCCTCTGCGTCCTCGTCGTCCGCGTCATCATCTTCATCCTTTGACAGACCGAGGTCGACGGGCGATGAGCTGTTCTCCCACGGCTCCTCCCAGGGGTCATACTCGGGGTTCCGCTGTTTGTACACGTAGAGTCCCACGAGACCTGCGAGCAGAGCGCCGAAGAGCAGCGCGAAGAACTTCCAACCGTTAGAAGACTTATTCTCCATGACGGCTCCTTTCATCATGAGCTTCGCTGGCCTGCCCATCCAAGCCAACTCCTCCCATCCTAATTGGGGGAATGTGATGATTGGGTGCATGTGTGGCAAACGACCACACTTTGCCCATGGCCACGCGGCTGTCCCCGTCTGACGAACCCCGGATGGGCGGATACAGTGGTCATCATGCATATTCCCTCAGGACGTGATGTCGTCGGATCGTGGCGGTCGGGAGGTCCCGTCGTCGTATGGGCCATCATCACCATCTGTTCCGTCGTGTGGCTGCTGGAGACGGCGCTGCGCCTGTTCTCCCACGATGTATATTCCGCGCTGATGGTGCGTGGGATGTTCATCCCCGCCGTGATCAGATCATGCCCCTGGTCGTGGTTCACATCGATGTTCCTCCATGCGCCGACGATTCTCCATGTGCTTTTCAACATGCTGACGTTGTGGGTGGTGGGCCCGTATCTGGAGAGGATGCTGGGACATCTGTCCTTTGCCGTCATGTATGTGGTGTCCGGGCTGGGCGGGGCGGTGGGCATATTTGTGTGGTCCAGAGTCACCGGGGAGTGGGCAACGGCCAGCTATGGGGCGTCGGGCGCCATTTTCGGTCTTTTCGGAGCGGTTTTGATCGCGCATCGGGCGATGGGCGAGGATGTGCGATCGATCGTCATATGGATCGCCATCAATCTCGCCGTTCCGTTGGTGGTGTCGGGTGTTGCCTGGCAGGCCCACGTGGGTGGTCTGGTGGCCGGAGGTGTTCTCACCTGGTTGATGATCGCAGGACCCTCGTCTCTTCGTTCCAAGACGATCAACGTCAGAATGGCGGTGTACGGAACGATTGTCATCCTTGCGCTGGTCGGAATCGGCGTGCTGTGTTTGATGTAAATGTCACGCGTGTAGTTTTCCACATCTGTGGATAGATCGGTGGATAACTTGTGCGAGAAGTGCGCATAAGTTGCGTGGATGGTATCTGCATGGAACCTTGAACAGTTATTTTTGGCGGAATGTCAGGGAATTCGGGACCTTGCAGCCATGTGGACAATGTGCGTGAAAGTTATCCACACATGTTGACAATCTAAAATAGCCGAGCGCAAATCGAAAGCATGAGGGGCCAGCCATATTTCTATGGCTGGCCCCTCATGGGAAGCGGCTCGTGGCGCGGAATGGCGATCAGTGCCACCACATGGTCATCAGGAATCCGACCATGATGATCGCGAACGCGATGGCAAGATTCCCTGCGCCAATCGTGGGGATCGGATAGGCCGAGGTCAGGTAGTACACGACCGCCCATACCAAACCGATGACCATCAGTGTGCAGAAAAGCGGAACGAACCACCCGGGGTTGGCGCGGGTCCCCTTGATTGACTCCTCCGCGCGCTTCGTGTTCTCGGACTGCCGCTGGACAACACGTCTCATCTGTGGCGTAAGAGCGTCTTTGTCGCTCACTTCGGCGTTGAGCAGGGCGTTGATCTTATCCATCGGGAGGTTAAGGTCGTCGTCTTCGTCCTGTCCCTCCCCATCCGTTCCCTCCGACTCCGAGGAAGCCGTCGAATCGTCGTCAAAGGAACCGGCAGTGGACTTCTCCGACGAATCCACGGATGATTCTATGTCGCGGGCATCATCGTTATCGGCGGTTTGCTTGGCGGGAGTGGGGACAACACGGTCCTCCCCGTCATTCGTCCCGGCGGGTTCGGTTCCGGGAAGCTCTTCGTCAGCCATGAGCTTTATCTCCATTCGATAGGCTAACAAGCCATAATAGTGGGTAGAGTTGGACGAGGCGAATGTGACGAGGGGGTGTCTCGATGGGCACGAGTACAAAGGGCAGGCACGGGTCCCGTCGATCGTTGCCCGGGGCCATCGCCGTTTTCATCGTCCTCGCGTTGACTGGATACCTCTTGGTCACCAATTTCCGTGTTAATCGTACCGCTACCGTGACATCGGACACGGGCGAGATGATTGCTCAAAGAGTGCAGAAGGTAAGTGCCCTGCGCAAGGAGGTCGATGCGCTGAGCGTCGAGATCAACACGCTCAACACCTATACCTCAAGCGGGTCGTCGTCGTCCACATCCGAGGATGCCGGATCGGGAACGATGCTTCCCGCGGTCAAGGGACCGGGAATCACCGTCACACTCGACGACTCTCCATTATGGGAGACGATGGTTGGGGATTCGGGATCGAGCGCCACAATCAATGACTATGTCGTCCATCAGCAGGACGTCGAGGCCGTCGTCAACGCGTTGTGGAAGGGTGGGGCTGAGGCCATGATGATCCAGGACCAGCGGGTCCTCTTCAATTCGGCGGTCATCTGCAAGGGGAACGTCCTGATGCTCCAAGGAAAGCAGTATTCACCGCCATACACCATTTCGGCCATTGGCCCCGCCGACGACATGGTCAAGGCCCTCAACGCGTCCGAATCGGTGCAGATATACAAGCAGTATGTCGCGGCCTTTGGCCTGGGATGGAAGGTGACGAACTCGGATCAGCTGAAGTTCCCACAGTCCTCGGTGCTTCTGCAGGCTCTCCAATACGCATCCGTTGAGACGTCGGACACATCGGGCACAACCGCCAAGAGCTCCAAGGAGGATTCGGGAGAATGACGCGCTACTCAGGCGATGTTGAAAGCAAGCCATCGTCACGACGACGTTCCTCCGCTGGTCCGGTATACACGATTCTGGGCGTGGTGGGCGAGGTCCTTATCACCTTGGCGGCGATATGCGCTTTGTATGTCGTTTGGCAGCTCTGGTGGACCGGAGTGGAATCCGACAGCGCTCAGGAGCAGGCTCGCCAGTCCGTTTCCTGGGAGCGGCCGGGATCATCGGGAGCGACGACCATCGCGAAGGCGCAGAAGGGCGACCCGCCGGAGCAGCCGACAAGCGCGTCGACAAACGAGTTGATTGCGGAGGTCTACATTCCGCGGTTTGGTGATTCCTGGGTGAGGAACCTTGTGCAGGGCACTGATATGGCGCAGCTCAACCTTCACGGCTTCGGACATTATGAGAGCAGCCAGATGCCTGGACAGATAGGCAATTTCGCAGTGGCCGCGCACCGCACGGGATACGGGCAATCCCTCGGTGAGATCGCCAAACTGCGCAAAGGCGATGCGATAATCATCCGGACCAAGGACTATTGGTACGTCTATCGGTACACATCACACGAGATAGTGCTTCCCACGGAGGTGCGCGTGGTCTCGTCAAACCCGCAGAATCCGGGCCAGAAGGCGACAAAACGCATGATCACCATGACGACGTGCGAGCCCCGCTACACTTACGCCACGCATCGATGGATCGCATATGGAGAACTGTCGTACTGGGCGAAGGTGTCGGACGGTGTTCCCAAAGAGCTGGCCACCACGGATAGCTCGGGCAAGGTGAGTTTCGCCGCATCCGTGGATGATGCATCCGATTCAGCAGCCTCGGTGGACCTGACCAGCATCATGGTCGTCCTGTTTGCCGTGTACCTCGTCCTCTCTGTGGCAGCTATCGCGGTCTGGCGGTGGCCGGCCATCAGCGTGTGGAAAAAGGCGCGGACAAAGACGTCCACGGGAATCTACGGCTGGCTGCTTCGGATCCAGCCGGGAGCGTTTCCAGTGCGGCTGATCCTGTTGCTTCTTCTGATCCTCATCGCCGTCGGCGGGATGTTCCAGTGGGCTTTTCCGTGGGCTGCGGCCAATATTCCTTACCTGCAACGAATGTCCAACTATGTGACGGTGTAGATTCGGATGGTGGACGTGTGACGCCGAGAGGAGCGACCGTGGCTGACTGTGCAAGAATCCTTGTCGTTGATAATTATGATTCATTCGTGTACACCATTGTGGGCTATCTGCGCACGCTGGGTGCCCATGTGGACGTGGTTCGCAACGATGCCATGAATCCATCCGACCCCGGCGTCCTGGACCAATACGACGGTGTTTTGATATCGCCGGGACCGGGGACGCCTGGCGAGGCTGGAGTCAGCGAGGACGTTATTCGTGTGTGTGCGGCCACGAGAACGCCGATGTTCGGTGTGTGCTTGGGGATGCAGGCGCTCGCCGAGGTGTATGGAGCCACCGTGAGCCATGCGCCGACGATCATGCATGGGAAGACCAGTTTGATAGACCATGATGATGACCAGATCTTCGAGGGGGTTCCCAACCCCATGACCGCGACGAGGTACCATTCGCTTGCCGTGGAGGAGAACTCGGTCCCCTCTGACCTGCGCGTGACCGCCAGGTCTCATGACGACCACACCGTTCAGGCGATCCGGCATGCGACGCTGCCCCTGTACGCCGTGCAGTTCCATCCCGAATCCGTGATGACCGAGGGCGGGTACCGACTATTGGCCAACTGGCTGAGTCTGTGCGGGCAGTCTGATGCGGTCGATAAATCCGCTGGGCTGCATCCGAAAGTCGCTGCGTAACCCGCGGTCACACGGCGACTGCCGGGGTCTTCCGGGGTGCCGGCCCGGTTTCCGGTCCTAGCCTTTCGAGCCTGAGGTGTCGGAACTGCTCGTGGTGTCGGTTGTGGTTGGTGACGTCGGGGCTACCTGGGTCCCCAAGGTGACCGTCGATCCCTTGTCGACCGAGTCGCCTGAGCTGACGGATTTCCCGTTCACCGTCATGCTTGTGACGAGGTCGGCGTCGGCTGGTGTTCCCGATGCAGCCGCGACGGTCAGGCCCTGGGCCTCAAGAAGGGTTTTGGCCGTGGCGTAGGTTGTGGTGCCCAGAGTGATGCCGGAGGGGATGGTGATCTGCTCCTTGCCCTTCGACACGTACACGGTGATCGTCGTTCCCTGTGCCACCGTTCCGGATGAGGGGCTGGTGCGCGTGACCTTGCCGGACGCGACGGTGTCCGAGTACTCCTCCTCCACATTGGTGTTGAATCCGGCGTTGTGCAGGGTGGACAACACGGATGCCTTGGACTGCCCGGACAGCCCGTCGGGAACCGTGGTCATTCCCGAGGAGATGTACAGCAGAATCGTTGAACCCTTCTCGGCATATGAGCCCGCAGCGGGTTCCGTGCGCGTCACATCGTCCTTGGAGATGCTGCTGCTGCCCTCCGTCTGGGTGCTGGAGCCGACTTTGAACCCTGAATCCTCCAATGTCTGTCTGGCCTCGTCCTGGGACAGACCTGCCACCGAGGGGACCTTCACGGATTTCGGGCCGCTGGAGAACCATACGGTGACGGTGGAGCCCTTCTTGACGGTGGTGCCGCCTGTCGGACGCTGTTTCGTGATGCTTCCCGCCGAAAGAGTCGAGTCGGAGTCCGTTTTCGACACCAGCACGAGTCCGAGTGCGTTGAGCTTCTTC
>NZ_CASEXV010000082.1 GCF_949292005.1 uncultured Bifidobacterium sp.
CGAATACACTTGACCCACGGGTGCAACACCTCTCTTCAACGGACATCTAGACAATCTCCAACTCTAGAAGGTGTTGCACTTGCATCTAGACAACAGGCGGCCTCGCAAGACTCCAGCCATATAAGACGCTGATACTGTGGAGCGTGGAGAAGGCGACGACGTGAGGACCGCGAACGGAATCCGACTCCAGAGGAGGGCCCCGATGTCCCAAGAAACCGCATCGCACGCACGGACCGCCCCAGCCCATCGCGCCCGGCACGCGGGTGGCCCAGACCCCGTTCTTCCAGACTCCGACACCCCGGTCGACGCGCCTGAGCAGGATCGCTCCGGTTCGGAAGGAATCATCGCGAAGGCCATGGATCTGACGAAAAGCTACGGATCCGCCGAGACCGCCGTCACCGCATTGGACCATGTCACGGTGGATTTCGAGCGCGGTCGGCTCACCGCCATCATGGGACCGTCAGGTTCCGGAAAATCCACGCTGATGCATTGCATGGCGGGATTGGACAAACCCACGTCCGGACAGGTGTTCATCGAGGATCTCGAAGTCTCCGCGATGGGCCAGCGGCAGCTCACGAGGTTGCGGCGCCGACGCATCGGCTTCATCTTCCAGTCGTTCAACCTCGTTCCAACGCTCACCGCCAAGGAGAACATCCTTCTGCCGCTGCAGATCGCCAAACGCCCGGTGGACAACGATTGGTTCGACCATATCGTCGAAGTCGTGGGACTCAAGGACCGTCTCGACCACCGCCCAAGTCAGCTTTCGGGAGGACAACAGCAGCGCGTGGCCTGCGCGCGGGCGCTGATGTCCCGACCCGCCGTGATTTTCGCCGACGAGCCCACTGGAAACCTCGACTCGCACTCCAGCAGGGATGTTCTGAGGTTCCTCCATGACTCGGTGCGGGAGTACGGGCAAAGCATCGTCATGGTCACGCACGACCCACGCGCGGCGTCGTACGCCGACCGCGTGCTGGTCCTCGCGGATGGAAGAATCGTGAGGGACATGGATTCCCCTTCCTACGAGGAGATATTGGACGTTTTCGCCTCGGACGACTCCGAGCCGAATGACGACGGGACGCTGTCATGATGCGCATTGGCCTGCGGGACGCTCGATCGCATCTCGGGCGTTTCGCCATGTCCATCATCGCCATCGCCCTTGGCGTGGGCTTCGTCGTCGGCTCCTTCTGCTTCCGGGAGATGCTCAACAACCAGACCTCGCAGATGATGGCCACCAACGCCGACCACGACGTTTACGTCAGAGGCGTCCATTCCACCGACGACTCCTCGGAGTCGTCGTCATCGTCAACCTCCTCCCTCAAGGAATACAACTCGATCAGCACCAGCCTGATCGCCACCATCAAGAAGGTGTCGGGAGTCACGTCCGCTGTTGCGAGCGAGAACATCAGTCTTTCCGGAGTGGTCCTTGTGGGAAGCGATGGCAATGCCGTGTCGACGCTGGGCGCTCCCACCCTCGCCATTGCGATGAGCGGAGACCATCCCTGGCGTTCCGCGACGATCACCTCCGGCCATCTGCCGAAAAACGACAACGAGATCGTCCTTGACGACTTCGCAGCCAAGAAAGCCGGACTATCCACAGGCGACAAGGCCACCATGGTCTTCGCCGACGGTCCACGGACCATGACGGTTGTGGGCATCTTCTCCACGAGCTCAAGTCAGGCGGGAGCCATCCTCATCGGAGTGAGTCCGGCGCTGGTGACCCATTATTCGGATAGCTCCGGCCACGGCGGCGATACGACATCGATGATCGGAGTCTATGGAAGCTCGACAACGCCACTGAGCGATGCCGAGCAGAAAGACCTGGCACGGAGGATCAACGACGCCCTGCCCTCGGGATCGTCGGCCCACGCGATCACGGGGGACGAACTGAGGAAGGAAAGCACCGACGCCATCCAAAGCCAGCTCGGCTTCGTGCAGCCGCTTATCCTCATCTTCGCGGTGATCGCCCTGTTCGTCGGCTCGTTCATCATCGCCAACACCTTCTCCATGATCGTTCGTGAGTCCATGCGCGGATATGCCTTGCTTCGATCGATAGGCGCGTCCCCGCGGCAGGTGTTCCTCACCGTGGTGGTTCAGGCGCTGGTTCTGGGAGTCATCGGAGCGTCCGCCGGCGTGGGACTGGGCTGGGGAATGGTTCGTCTGATCATCGCGGTCCTCTCGGCACGGGGGATGCCATTGACCAGCGCGGTCTCGCTATCCGTCAAGGATGTGGTCGTAGGCGTCGCGGTGGGAATCACCGTATCCGTGATGGGCTCGGCGATCCCCGCGAGACGTGCGTCGCTCACCCCCCCCATTCAAGCCATGAACGAGACCGTCAATCCCGAGAAACCCGTCTGGCCGCATGGAGTGCTCGGAACGGCCATGCTGCTCGTCGGGGGGTTGAGCTGGGCTCTCACCTATGTCCTCGCGACCTCGTCCTCCAGCACGCCCACGCCATGGCCGACGATCAATCGCATCCCCATCGGATGGCCCTTGGGGATCGGAGCCGGACTAATCGTTCTGGGAGTCATCGTCATGGGTCCGGCGCTTATCCGTCCCGCGGGGGCTGTGCTGGGGTGGATACCCTCACACCTTTTCCCGGTGACCGGACGCTTGGCCACACGCAATCTGTCGCGGTCGACGCGGCGCAGCTCGAACACCGCCGCGTCGCTTTTCGTCGGCATAGCGATCGTCAGCTGTCTCGCCGTGATAGCCACATCGGCTAAGGCCTCCGTGTCGTCACTGATCGACAACGGGCTGAAGGCGGACTTCGCCGTGATGTCCGCATCCTACGGCGAGATACCCGCGGGTGCCGTGGACGCCCTTCGCAGGGTGGACGGCGTCGGCAGTCTGAATGCCAACCACATCGTCGTGGGACTGAAATACAACGGAAAATCGGTGTCCGCGACCACGGTGGCCGCTCAAAGCACCCTGTTCTCAAACGTCTTCGCGGCCGATTCGCAATCCGGCGACCCCACGAGCGCCCTCGGGGAAGGAGAACTGGTCGTCGGGTCGACGATAGCGGATGACAACAACTGGTCGGTCGGCGACACCATCACCGTGGGAACGGGAACGGCATCCGGAGACCTGCATGCGAACCTGCGTCTGCGCGTGGGCGCGATCGTCGAGAACTCCGTCTACCGCAGCAGTATCATCATAACCGACGACGTCGCCGGATCCCTGGTGCCGAAGACCGCGATGCCCATTGGCGAAGTGTTCGTATCCGCCGCATCGGGAACTTCGACGACCACACTGGGCAAGGCGCTACGTAAAGCCGTCAAGCCCTACTACGTGATCACGGTCATGACGCGGGACCAATACAAATCGACGATCAGCGACACGATCGACAGCATGATCATGATCCTCTATGCGCTGCTGGCCCTGTCGATCATCATCGCGATCGTCAGCATCGTGAACACCCTTGCGCTGAACGTGTCCGAAAGGACCCGTGAGATCGGACTCCTGCGGGCGATCGGCACGTCAAGGGCGCAGATACGCGGAATGCTGGGAATCGAGGCGGCGATCATATCCGTGTTCGGAACCATCGCTGGGGTTATTGTGGGCACCGTCGCGGGAGCGATGATCAGGGCCGTGTACGAACAGGATGGGATGGAGACGCTCGCCATCCCCTGGTCGCAGCTGGCGGCCTTCGTCGCGGCATCCATCGTGGTGGGGCTTCTGGCAAGCGTGTCCCCCGCCAGCCACGCCTTGAGAAAACCCGTATTGGAGGCCGTCTCCAGTGACTGAGAGTTATCCAAGGAAGAGTTATCCAGCAGAGGGCCATCCGGCGCCCGACCGACCGACCGACCGAAGCGCAGACGCGCATCCCACCAATCAACGCTCCCCCGATATCAGCCGACGTCTGCCCGCGGGATCGATCCCCAAGGGATCGAGAGTGGTAGTTCGGTTGTATGACGGAATCGACACCCGAACCGGTCGTATGTCGTATCGGGACGTTCTCGGACATGTCCTGAGCTGGGACGGTGACGTCTTGGAACTCAGACGCGACCCCTCAATAGATTTCTCCCGTCCTGAAACCACCATCGAAATCGCCGGTAAGGACATCGCGATCATCAAACCGATACCAGAACGCCGACGCATGCCCGGGCATCGGCCACTCGCGGATTAGACCAGTTACGGGATTCCGGTGAAGGGGCACATCCGAAGGCACGCGTGGCTGAGGATGGCGGAGAGCACGGGGAGACAATCGTTAAGCGAAAGGCTTCGGCACCGCTTCGAACGACCCGTCGGAATGAACGCCGCGGATTCGCTCCCCGCGTTTGGCCGAAGTCATCAGTTCCTCGCGCCAAGACGAGCCATCGCCCGGAATCACCACGCTGGAATCGCGTGAGGTCACGCCGGCGGTCAACACGGAACGGTAATCACGAAAAGCCTGCCCATGACGGAAGAACTCGGAGATCGTCCCGTCGTCGCCACTATGGAGGGCATCCGCGAACGACTCCAACCGGGAGGCCATGCTTCGCAAAAGACGCTCCACATTGGCGGAGTCCTCCTCGATCATGGAGCGGGTCCTCGCCGGATCCGTCAACGCCACCCGGGTCATGTCACGCCACGATCCGGCGGACAAGGCGGCCGCGATGGCACGCTCGGGATCATCGCACAGCTCGTTTATCATGGCCGTCGAAACGGCATGCGGCATGTGCGAGATCATCGCGGCGGCCCTGTCGTGCATCTCATCATCCACAACAATCAACTCATCGCCAACCAGCCCGGTGATCATCCGCGCCACGGCATCCAACCTGACCTTGCTTGTCCCGGCATCAACGGTGACAGCCCACAAAGCGCCGTCGAAAAGCGATGCATCCGCCGCCGCGAACCCCGATCTCTCATTGCCCGCCATCGGATGCGCACCGACGTAGCAGTCACCCAAACCAGCGGCGACAACCTGCCGGCGGACCATGCCCTTGACGCTTCCGACATCCGTCAGCGTCGTCGCGTTAGGATCAAAAGACCGTGACAATCGTGACAGCACCTCGGGCATGGCCCTTAGCGGATTGCACAGAACCACGATCCGCGGACGCGCCTCCACGAGCTCATCAAGGGAATACACGCATCGAATCCCCTTCTCGCGTGCCGCGGCATAGCAATGGTCACGATGGTTCCACGCAACCACATCGCATCCGGCGTCCACAAGACGCAACGCCAGTGATCCTCCAATCAGTCCAAGACCGACGATGCCGATCGTGCTCACCACAGCAATTCCCTCCGTATCCGCTCACCCGACATGCCCTCCCCGCACGAATCCCCACCGGAACCCCGCGTCGACGTATCCACCCTGACCCCGCCACGCGGAAGCATCCATGCGTCGACCGGAGGCGACACGCTCTCACGCCGCGGATAAACCGCCAGCGTCTTCACCCAATCGCCCGCAGCGACCAATGTTCTCAGGCAATCATTGAACCGCGGATCCCAAGGTGCGGAATCCAGTGTGGCGATGAAACTGTATGTGCCATCATGACCCTTGATGGGACGGGAGATGAAACTCGTCATGTTCAGCCCCGCGTCGCGCAGGACATCCAACAGATCGGCTAGCACGCCCGGACCTGTGCTCAACGGTATGAACGTCACGACGGTTTCGAAATCGCCGGCGTCCCGATGGCGGAAGACCCGCATGATCCTCTCCCGATGGTTTCGGGGCGCGATGACCAGAAAGTCGGTGCGCGCCCCTGCGTAGTCCTGGACATGGGATCTCCACGTCCGAGCTCCATACAGAGGACCGCATATCGCGGGCGCCAAAGCCACCTGGCCAGGCTGGAGGTCACGGCACGCCGCGGCATTCGATGTGGTCGGAATCTCACGAAGGCCATGGTCCTGGATGAAGCGTCGACACTGCGCCAAGCCATGCGGATGGGCGACGGCAAACACCGGAGGATCATCCGAATCGGGAAGTACGAAGGCGTCAAAAGACACGTCGACGCTGACGCGCAGAATTCCCATGGAGTTCTCGGAATCGATAAGAGCGTCGAGATTGGGAACAACATAGCCCTCAACGTTGTTCTCCCAAGCCATGACGGACCAAGCGACCTCGGATTGGACGGCGTTCATCATCTCGGGAACGTCCGATGCCGGAACAGGGCGCATCTCGATGCCGAGTACGTCCCGGATCATTCCCGTCGCGGATTGGGCTGCCTCATGCGTGAACGAGCCCTGCGGACCCAGGTAAAGAAGTCGTGTGACGTCCTCGCTCATCGGTATCCCTCCCCTCCTCGCCCCCTACGGAAACCGAGACGGGCACCGCTGCGGACGCTACGACGGCGCATACGTCCGGAGGCATTGAAGAACCTCCGCGGAACCATGACAAGAGCGACCTGCACTATCACCATTCCAAACAACCACATGTATCCCACATGCTGACTGAAATAGGGAAGATCCGATCCCGTGAATCCCACCGGCGTGGTGGCCCCCGACTCGGACCCGGTCAGAGCCATGCCCCAGACGACAAGCGAGGACACGATGAGATGGATGGACAACGCCACCACACCATCGCGCGACCTGGCGCACCAAGCCGACATCGTCACGATCGCGAGGGCAAGGATCAGACCGTACGGCATATTCGAGGACGCTCCCATGCGATGGGCGAAGGTCCCGATGAAACCAACCGCCACCGCCGACAGAATGGTGATGAGGTAGCGAATCGGAGCCGCGAGGGTCTGTGACCATGGCCGGTCGCGACCGACGCTGGTATCCGGGATGTCAGGCATGCCTCCAGTATGCACCGAAGCATGCACCAGCACATGGCCGTACACGGACGGAACAGGCCGCCATGGCGAGCGAACGCCACGGCGGCCCACGGTTCCGTCACCTCACGCGCTATATCAGCGCACGCGCCGAATCCTACGCGTTGTTGTTCTGGCGGCGCTGCTTCGCACGCCACTTGTACCACTCATCACGGCTGAGAATGATCTTGCGTACTCGGACGGCCTCCGGGGTCACCTCTACGCACTCATCCTCGTTGGCGAAGTCGAGGCACTCCTCAAGGCTCATACGGATCGGAGGGGTGAGGGTCTCGAGCACGTCGGCGGTCGCCGAGCGCATGTTGGTCATATGCTTCGCGAGGGTGATGTTCACATCCAGCTCGTCTGGCTTGTTGTTGACGCCCACGACCTGCCCCTCATACACCGGGCTCTGGGGATCGACGAAGAAGTTGCCACGCGCCTGCAGCCTCTGCATAGCGTAGGGAGTGGCGATCCCCGCGCGGTCCGAGACCATCGAGCCATTCTGACGGGTGACGATCTGACCAGCCCAGGGAGCGTATCCGGCCGACAGGGAGCTGGCGATCCCCGTGCCGCGAGTCGCCGACAGAAGAGCCGTGCGGAAGCCAATCAGGCCACGAGACGGAACGGTGAACTGCAGGCGCACCCATCCGGACCCATGATTGCTCATCGAATCCATGCGGCCCTTGCGGTCGGCCATAAGCTGGGTGACGGTTCCCATATACTCCTCGGGAACGTCGATGGTCGTGCTCTCCATGGGCTCATTGAGCTTGCCGTCGATCTCCTTGGTGACCACCTGGGGGCGGCCCACGGTGAGCTCGTAACCCTCTCGACGCATCTGCTCGGCCAGAATGGCCAGCGCAAGCTCTCCCCTGCCCTGGACCTTCCACGCGTCCGGACGCTCGGTGGGAAGAACGTGGATGGAGACATTACCGATCAGCTCATGCTCCAGACGGTCCTTGATCATCCGTGCCGTGAGCTTGTGGTCCTTCCCCTCGGTTCCGGCCAGAGGCGAATCATTCACCCCGAAGGTCATGGAGATCGCCGGCTCATCCACATGGATAAGCGGCAGAGGACGGGGATCGGCGGGATCCACTATCGTCTCCCCGATCATGATGTCGTTCACTCCGGCGATGGCGACGATGTCGCCGGGACCCGCCTCCTCGACGGGAACACGGTCAAGTCCCTTTGTGCGCAGGATCTCCGTCAGCTTGAACTGCTCGACGGAGCCATCCACGCGGGACAGCCCATACTGCTTGCCCTTGATCAGCGTGCCGTTGTAGATGCGGACGAGTCCCAGGCGTCCCAAATAATCCGAGGCGTCGATGTTCGTCACATGCGCCTGAAGAGGGGCCCCTTCGTCGTAGCTTGGCGCAGGAATGGTCGAGATGATCGATTCGAACAGCGGTTCAAGATCCTGGTTGTCAGGCAGCCCACCATCCTCGGGCTGGTTGACCGACGCGTATCCGGCCTTCGCCGCGCAATAGATGACCGGGAGCTCCAGAAGGGAGTCCAGATCGAGGTCCACGCCCTCCTCGGTGACGTCCTGCGCAAGTCCCAGCAGAAGATCCGTGGACTCAGCGACGACCTCGCTGATGCGCGCGTCAGGACGATCCACCTTGTTCACGCAGAGAATGACGGGAAGCTTCGCCTCCAAAGCCTTGCGCAGAACGAAACGCGTCTGGGGAAGCGGTCCCTCGGAAGCGTCCACCAGCAGCACCACGCCGTCGACCATGGAGATTCCGCGCTCCACCTCACCGCCGAAATCGGCGTGTCCGGGGGTGTCGATCACATTGATGGTGATCCCCTCCGGATGACCGTATTTGGCTGCAAGAGGTCCGGTGTACTGCACCGCGGTGTTCTTCGCGAGAATGGTGATTCCCTTCTCGCGCTCAAGGGCGTTGGAGTCCATGACGCGGTCGGGAACCTCCTCACGTTCGGAGAACACGTGCGACTGCTGCAGCATCGCATTGACCAGCGTCGTCTTGCCATGATCGACATGAGCCACAATCGCCACATTCCGAATATCTCCGCGAACCGCCATCACAGAACCTCTCTTCACCAAACCGGAGCACCATCGGATGCCCTCGGCATCCGTTCGCGAACCCCTCGGATTCGCACGCACCCTAAACCGTCGCAAGTGTAACGATGCGTGACGACACAATCATCAGGACGTCCTCAGCGCAATCCCAACGACAGCGCGTCCTGCGCAGAGTCCGGCAGCATGGGGGCCAAATCGGGAAGCTCGGACAACGAGGCCATCCCCATGCGGTCGAGGAACTCATCTGTCGTGACAAGAAGAGCCGCATGGGTTTCAGAATCCTCCCCACGCGCCTCCACAAGACCACGCACCATGAGAATCCTCACGACGCCGTCCGAGTTGACTCCGCGAACCGCCGACACCTGCGAGCGCGTCATGGGCTGTTTGTAAGAGATGATGGCCAAGGCCTCCAACGCGGCTGGCGACAGATTCGCCGAAGTGGTCTGGGAGGTCAGCGACATCACCAACGGAGCAAACTCGGCCCTGCTCACAAGCCTCCACCCTCCCGACAGACGTTTGAGCGCGAAGCCCCGCGCGGGGACTCCGGATCGAGGATCACCGTCATAATCACGGCTCAACGCAGTGAGCTCGTCCTCCACCATCGAGGCGTCGACGTGAAGAACCCGTGCGGCGTCCCGGGACGACAGAGGCCCGTCGCTTGCCATGAGAAGTGCCTCCAAAGCAGCCGCCACGCGTTCACGCGCCTCCCCATCGCCATCCGTCTCGTCGACACCACGCGGTTCGTCAACACCGCGAGTCTCGTCCGTACGTCGCTTCACACCGGAATCGGCTTGATCGGCGGCCAATCCATTGCCGTCACCGTTCATCGTCACGACACTGTCCTCTCCGTCGAACCGCCACCATCATCATCCCTGTCCTTCGCGTGAGGCTCCTCCAACGAAAGATCCGGTTCCGAACCTTCGCCTGCAACCTCCCCATCGCCGGGGTCCCCGACCCAACGCACCCATAGCGGCTCAAATGGACCATCCTGACGAAACTGCAGCCATCCTCGCGTGATGAACACCAAAAGCGAGAAGAACCTGGCCACCACGACGATTCTCGACCCGGCGTCGCGACACAGATCATGGAATCCGACAGGATCGCCACGTGGAACGGACAGAATGCGCCGACGTACCAGCCGCGCCTGCCCACGCAGATCCACCACGGGCGCGTGAAGACGATGCTCCGCCAGCCGCGTCACTGGTGAGTTCGCAATCACCACGGCCGCGATGGACGCAAGGTCGTGAGGGTCCGTCGACCACACAAGCTTCGCCGGCACTGTGAGAACTCCCTCCGTGGAACCCGGATGAGCCACCCATCCTCCATATGCGTCAAGCCGATCGCCGATCCCCACGGCGGCCTTGGAAAAGGCCCGGTATTGCAAAAGCCTCGCGAAGAGGAGATCCCGTTCCTGGAGGGCTCGCAGAGACTCCTCGTCCCGTCCGCTTCCCTCGACCGAGCTGGGCAGAAGCGCCGCGCTTTTCGCCTCAACCAGAATGGACGCCACATCCAGAAAAGCGCTGGCCTGCTCCAAATCGGCATCAACGTCCAGACCACGGACATATTCAAGAAACTCCTCGGTGATGGATGACAGCGACAGCTCGGTCAACTCGAGTCTGTGAGATGACACCATCGTCAGCAACGTCTCGAAAGGGCCGGAATAGACATCAAGATCGACGGAAAAGACCGCCTCATCCGGAGCGCCGTTCGTGCTCCCTGAATCTCCCGGCGATTCGACGCTCATCGCCAGTCACCCGGCCTCGGCCACCGGAACACCTGCCCGGGCCGCACTTCGACCCTCATACGAACCACTCCGACATCCATGCCGCCGACCTCAGGGAACGATCCCTTTGCCCACGAGCTCCCTGGCGACCTCGCGGTATTCCCTCGCAGTCTTATGCCCGGGAGCGTAGATCGTGATGGGGGCCGCGGCCACCGTTGAATCCGGAAGCTTGATGGACCGTGATATGACGGTATGAAGAACCTTGTCCTGAAAAGCCTCATGGATGCGCTGCAACACCTCCTGCGAGTGCAGCGTCCTGGTGTACATGGTCACGAGCACCCCATAGACCTTGAGGTCGGGATTGATCCTGGCGCGCACCTTCTCGATCGACTGCATGAGAAGTGCCACCCCCCGAAGCGCGAAGAACTCCGCCGCGACCGGGATCAGAACACCGTCGGCGGCGGCCAGCGCGTTGACCGTGAGAAGCCCCAGCGAAGGCTGGCAATCGATGATGATGACGTCATAGTCGTCCCTCACCGATCGAAGGACCCCGGAAAGGATGCGCTCCCGTCCGACCTCGGTGACCAGCTGTATCTCCGCCGCCGACAGGTCGATGTTGGCGGGCATCACATCGATATTGGGAAAATCAGTGTGACAGATCACCGTGTGGGGGTCCACGGAGGGGTCGAAAAGAACCGTGTACACAGTTCCCTCCACCGTATTGGCGTTGATTCCCAACCCAACGGTAGCGGCGCCCTGGGGATCGAAATCGACGACAAGCACCTTGCGCCCGTACAGGCTCAGCGCTCCAGCGATGCTGATGGTGCTGGTGGTCTTGCCGACCCCGCCCTTCTGGTTGCACATCGCGATGATTCGCGCCGGGCCGTGGTGTGCGAGAGGCTCCGGCTCGGGGAACGTCTCAAAGTCACGTCCAAGCAAATCGGTAGGCATGAGTCCCACAGTAGCAACAGGTGTACTCACTGTCAGCCGGCCGTCGCCCGCGGATGGGTCATCACATAGGTCTCCACAAGCGTCTGCGGACTGATATGCGTGTACACCTCTGTCGTCGTGACCGAGGCATGGCCAAGCAACTCCTGCACAGTGCGGACGTCGGCCCCGCCCTGGATGAGATGCGTGGCGAAGGAATGCCGCAGCGTGTGCGGATGAAGAGGACGCGAAAGATGGACGCGCTCTCCCGCGGTCCTGACCACGTCCCAAGCCGATTGGCGCGAAAGACGACGCCCACGCAGATTAAGAAACACCGCCCGCACCTCCGTCCCATGACGGGAATGGGATTCGAGGACTGGTCGAGAGGACCCGTAATAGCGTGACAGCGCGTCGCAGGCATACGCCCCAATGGGAACCACGCGCTGTTTGGCGCCCTTCCCGGTAAGTCTCGCATACCGTTCCTCGAGGTCAAGATCACCTCTGTCCAATCCCACCGCCTCCGAGATTCGCGCTCCGGTCGCATACAAGAACTCCAGAAGGGCCTTGTCCCGAAGGACGACCGGATCCATACTTCCGTTCATGGACGCGGCGTCGAGAAGCCTGGATACCTCGTCGATGGTGAGCACGTCGGGAAGGTCACGCCTTGCCTTGGGAGCCCTTACGGAGGCCGAAACATCCACATCGACGACATGCTGGGACAGGGCGAAGCGATGGAACTCGTGGATGGACGCGAGTCTGCGAGATCGGGTTCGGTCGGAGTCACCTTCGGCCCGCCGCCATGTGAGATAGTCCTCGACGTCGCCGCGCGACACTCCGCGCATGTCATCCACGCCGCGGCCGGCCAGCCATGTGGTGTATCCGGCCAGATCGGCGGCATAGGCATCCACGGTGGCTTCGGACAGCCCCCTTTCCACTCCGATGTGGATGATGAACTGATTGCCAAGGGATTGGTACGCAGGCGCGAACGAGGTCGAGCCCCGTCCTTCGACGGGGCTCGACCTTATATGATTATGATCACCGCGGGAATCCACCATTCTCAGGCGGCGACCGGTGCGTTCACATCCTCGGGAAGGGCGCTCTTCGCCTCGGCTACCAGAGCGCGGAACGTGTCGGGGTCCGAGACGGCGATCTCGGCCAGAGCCCGACGGTCAAGATCGATCTCGGCCAGGCGCAGGCCCTGCATGAAGCGGTTGTAGGTCATGCCCTCGGCGCGTGCGGCGGCGTTGATGCGCTGGATCCACAGCTTGCGGAAGTCGCCCTTGCGGGCCTTGCGGTCGCGATAGTTGTAATTGAAGGAGTGAAGCAGCTGCTCCTTGGCCTTGCGGTACAGACGTGAACGCTGTCCGCGGTAGCCGGAGGCCCTTTCGAGAACGACGCGGCGCTTCTTATGGGCGTTCACTGCGCGTTTGACTCGTGCCATGTTATTTCCTCAGCTTTCCTATGACGTCTTCGGTACGATGCTCAGTGGTTGAGCAGCTTGCGCATGTTCTTGCTCTGGGCGGGAGCGAGAACCTCGTCCCTGGACAGAGCGCGGCGCTTACGAGCCGACTTGTGCTCAAGATTGTGGCGCATCGCGCTGCCGGCGTGCATGAGCTTGCCCGAACCCGTCACGCGGACGCGCTTGGACGCTGCTGAATTACTTTTCATCTTCGGCATTGCTGCCCTCCTTGTTGATGATGGACATCTCGTGCGGGCCTTAACCGCCACAGGAACGGCCGGCCCTCAATCTCTTGTGGTCTCAGTCGGCCGTTCCGGCCTCCTCCGCGGCGGAATCGGACTGCTCGGTCCGCGAAGTCTGCTTGGCGGCGAGCCGCGCGGCCTGACGAGCCTGACGCTCGGCCTTGGACTCCGCACCGCGCCGCCGCTGTTCCGACTGCGTGTGCACCTTCTTGCCTTTGGGCGCGAGAGTCATGATGATGTTGCGGCCCTCCTGCTTGGGAGAGGACTCGATGGTGCCATAATCGGCGACGTCCTCCGCGAGCCTGCGCAGAAGCTCCACGCCTCCGATAGGCCGTGACTGCTCACGTCCACGAAGCATGATGGTCACCTTGACCTTGTCTCCGCCGCTGAGGAAACGGGTCACATGGCCCTCCTTGACGGTGAAGTCGTGATCATCGATCTTGAGGCGGAAACGAATCTCCTTGATCTCCGCGGCGCTTTGGTTGCGCCGGGCCTGCCGAGCCTTGACCTTCTCGGTGTATTTGAACTTTCCGTAGTCGATGAGCTTGGCGACGGGAGGCTTCGAATTCGGTGCCACCTCGACAAGGTCGAGACTCGCCTCCTTGGCCAGATTCAAGGCCACGGAGGTCGCAATCACTCCGACCTGCTCCCCATTGGGTCCAATGAGGCGCACCTGAGGTACCCTGATCTCATCGTTGATACGTGGTTCGTCGCTGATGATGACTCCAATCCTTAACTTTCACCGAGACGGACCCCCGGAAACCTTCGGATGTTCATGACGGGCAAGTCGCACGAACCATGACGACAACGCGCCACGACCATGATGAATCCTCACCGCGTGCCGGACGCATCGCATCCGACCATGAACCCGAAACCACAAAAGGCCTCCAGGTGGGGTCGCCCCACTTTCTTGATTTCTCAAGCCGAAATAGGATAGTAACACCATTCCCGCACATGCGCCACCGCATGTCGCGCCATTTCCGCGGAATCCGGCTCCAGATCGGACTCCGATCCCGAATCCCCACCCGCAAAGCACATCCGTCGCATTACAGTGGTGCGCATGGGAACGAGCATATCCATGGATTCGGAAGCAACCTGTGTGATTCTGGGCGCCGGGGAATACGCGGGCACCCGTCCCGTCCTTCCCGATCACCGCCTTCTCATCGCCGCGGATGGTGGGCTCGACCACGCCCGGGAATGGGGCGTCGAAGCCGATGTCGTGGTCGGCGACTTCGATTCGATCGTCGGTCCCGTTCCCCCCAATGATGACGAGGGAGACTCGCGGACAATCACCCTTCCGCCCCAGAAGGACGACACCGACATGCTCAGCGCACTCAAAATAGGCTGGTCCCGGGGAATGAGGACGTTCCATATATACGGCGGATTGGGCGGTCGTCTTGATCAGACCCTCGCCAACATTCAGCTTCTCGCACTTCTCTCATCCCATGGGGGAATCGGTTTTCTCCATGGTGACGGGACGATAGCTACGGCCATCAGCGACGGCCGGCTGACCTTCCCCGCGCATCCATGCCCCCGGACGTCGGTCGTCTCCGTGCTGTGCCACGGGGACGTGGCCATTGGCGTCTCGGAACGGGGTCTGGCCTACCGACTTGATGACGCGATCATGACCAACACCACCCCGAACGGCATCAGCAATGAGTTCGTGGACGCGTCAGCGGCCAGCGTGGACGTCTTGGACGGGACGCTGATCGTCACCTTCCCTGAAGGATCGCCATATCCATCATCCGTGTCGAACAACCACGCAATGACGGGCGGGATTGGCGCGCTGGACATCGCCGTCACGAACGCCGTCAACGATGACCCGCGGCATGACGAAACCGACGGACCCGATTCGGGACGACGCATGATCCTGTACTGTCATCGGCCATGCTCCACGTGCGCGAAGGCACGCGCCTGGCTCGACGACAACGGCATCGCCTTCCGCGAGGTGGAAATCGCCACAAACAATCCGGGCATCGCACGACTCAGCCGGTGGCTTGACCAATCCGGACTGCCCGTCCGAAGGCTGTTCAACACCTCCGGCCGGCAGTATCGAGCCCGCGGACTCTCCTCGCGGCTTGACGGGCTCAGCCGCGACGAGGCCCTATCCATCCTCGCCTCGGACGGGATGCTGGTGAAGCGCCCCGTGCTCGAACATCCGGACGGCGTGCTCATCGGATTTAAGCCACAGGAGTGGCGCGACGCGTTGCTCTAGTACAGGTGCCGCATTACAGTGGAGGCGTCGGTAAATCAAGGCCGAGGTGCCGTGAACGCACCCGGGTTCGTATCCCTAAGGGAGACATACATGACAGTTAAGATTGGTATCAACGGCTTCGGCCGCATCGGCCGTCTCGCATTCCGCCGCATCTTCGAGCTTCAGGCCCGCGGTGGAGAGGCCGGTGACATCGAGGTCGCAGCCATCAACGATCTGACCACCCCGTCCATGCTGGCCTACCTGCTCAAGTACGACAGCACCCACGGCACCTTCCGCCATGACGACGGAACCCCGGTCGAGGTCACGTCCACCGACGACTCCATTGTCGTCGACGGCAAGTCCTACAAGGTCTACGCCGAGAAAGACGCCAACAACATCCCGTGGGTCAAGAACGACGGAGTCGAGTTCGTGCTTGAGTGCACCGGCTTCTACACCTCCGCGGAGAAGTCCCAGGCCCACATCAACGCCGGCGCCAAGAAGGTTCTGATCTCCGCCCCCGCCAAGGATGAGGGAACCCCGACCGTCGTCTTCGGCGTGAACGAGAACATCCTCAAGCCGTCAGACGCGATCGTGTCCGCCGGATCGTGCACCACGAACTCCCTGGCCGCCATGGTCAAGCTGCTCGACGAGAAGTGGGGCATCAAGGCCGGCTTCATGACCACGATCCACGCCTACACGGGAACCCAGATGATCCTCGACGGACCCCGCTTCCCCAAGGAGCGCAACAACCGCGCCGCCGCGATCAACACGATTCCTCATTCGACGGGCGCCGCCAAGGCCATCGGCAAGGTCGTTCCCTCGGTCAACGGCAAGCTGCAGGGCCATGCCCAGCGCATCCAGGTGCCGGACGGATCCGTCACCGAGCTCACCTCCGTGCTGAACACCACGGCCACGGTGGACGAGATCAACGCCGCCTTCAAGGAGGCCTTCTCCACCACGGACTTCTACGGATACAACGCTGACGGCATCGTGTCCTCCGACATCATCGGAGACACCCACGGCGGCGTCTTCGATCCCACGCAGACCGATGTCAACGAGGTCGACGGAGTCACCCTCGCCCGCACCGTGTCCTGGTACGACAACGAGTACGGCTTCACCTGCAACATGATCCGCACTCTGCTGTACTTCGCCGAGATCTCCGAGTGACGCTCAGGAATCCCCGCATCATCTGATGTCGGGATTCCGCGCCAGGGAAATGGGTTCGGTCCCTTGATGGGATCGGGCCCATTTCCTTTTCTCCATTTCCCCCATCGCGTTCCAAGCGCCACGACATGCGCGTCGGCGACATCCGTCCACAGTGGCGGTACAACTGGGAATATGGGAAAAACACGTCATTCAGGTCAGGCATCCACGCCCGCGACCCTTCAGCTTGAGCGTGCGGGCATCCCGTTCCGCATCTACGAATACACCCATGACGCCGACCATATGGACTCGGGATATGGCGTCGAGGCCGCCACGCGTCTTGGATTCGACGAAGGTCAGGTGTTCAAGACGCTAATGGCCGACACGGGAGGGGAACGCGTCATCGGCATTGTCCCCGTCAACGGCCATCTGAATCTCAAGGCACTTGCCGCCGCCGTCGGCGCGAAAAAGGCGACTATGGCCGACCCCTCCGTGGCACAGCGCGAAAGCGGATACGTCGTCGGCGGCATCTCCCCCTTCGGGCAGCACACACACCATCGGACGGTTCTTGACGAGGGCGCGCTGACGTATGACATGATTCTGGTGTCCGGGGGCAAAAGGGGCTTCGATGTGGCGGTCTCCCCACACGACCTTCTCACGGTGCTCCATGCGGCGACCGCCCCCATACGCAAAAGCTGATCCAAGCCTCCACCAGAGAGGTGCCGCTTAGCTCCTTTCGGAGCGCCGCCAATCCCCGCTCCTGGAAGATCCGCGCCGCCCCCCACGAAGTTGCGACGGCATGACGAAATGCATCGTCTCCTTGATGTCACCCGCATGGTCGATGTCGGTGAACCCCCAGCGTCCCAACGTCGAGACGACGCCCTCGACCAGCTCCTCGGGAACCGATGCGCCCGAGGACACGCCAACGACGTTGGCGCCCTCGAACCACCGCTGCGACAGCTCTGACGCGTCATCGATCCGATACGCCCGTCCCCCGCTGGGAAGCTCCTGCTGGGCCACCTCCATAAGACGCACTGAATTCGACGAATTGGACGACCCCACTATGACCACACAATCAGACCGTTGGGCCACCTGCTTCACCGCATTCTGCCTGTTCTGCGTCGCATAGCAGATATCCGAGCTCGGCGGCTCCTCAATCCACGGGAAACGCGCACGCAGGGCGCGAACCACATCAATGGTCTCATCCACGCTCAACGTGGTCTGGGTGAGAAGAACAAGCCGCTGCGACTCCGGGAAACTCAAGCTGGACACATCCTCCACGCCATCGATCAGATGAACCCTGTCGGGCGCCTCTCCGATGACCCCCATGGCCTCGTCATGGCCATGGTGTCCGATATAGACGATGTCGTACCCCTCCCGGACGAATCTGAGAACCTCCCGATGCACCTTGCTCACCAACGGGCAGGTTGCGTCGATGACGTTCATGCCCCGACGCCGCGCCTCCTCCTGCACGGCGGGAGACACTCCATGCGCCGAGAACACCACCGGCACGCCAGCCTCGGCGGCCTCCTGCGGAATCTCGTCAAGCTCGTCCACGAACACCGCGCCCTGCTCGGCGAGATCCTCCACGACATGCCTGTTATGGACGATCTGTCTGCGGACATACACGGGAGGAAGCCCCGAACCGCCATCCCCGTGGGAACCTGAGGACAGTATGGTCCGCACCGTGAGGATCGCCCTGTCGACGCCCGCGCAGAAACCCCGAGGGTCGGCGAGAATGATCCGTCCTGACATGGCACCGCCTTTCGTCGGCTCACCACAGTACCAAAGCCCCTCCAGAAAAATTCCAGCAGACGCAGCCGGCGAATGGGGCAGTCCCGTACTACACTGTCTACACGGTTCACACTGTCAACGCGGCCAGCCCCACACAGCATAACAACGGCTTCGGTCGTTCCCCAACACAAGGGACATCCTCATGCCTCGCATCCTTCCCCCACGCTCCGGCAACCAGTACACCATTCAGTCCGGCGAATACCAGGCTGTGATAGCGCAGCAAGGAGCCTCCCTGCGTTCCCTGACATATCAAGGAAAGAACGTGATCGTCCCCTTCGATGCGGACGACATGGGAACAACCAGCCAGGGTCGGGTTCTTGTGCCCTTTCCCAATCGCCTGGCCGATGGAGAGTACACATTCCATGGAACCCGTCACCTTCTTCCCATCGACGAGCATGACCGGCGCACCGCCATCCACGGATTTGGGCACCAGCACCTCTGGACGCTGGCCAGCGTCGAGGACGACCGCGTGCGGCTGACATGGCGAGTGCCCTGCATGACCGGTTACCCATTCGACCTGGTCGTCGACGCCGTGTACGAAGTCAGTGCCTCCGGACTGGCGCTCACCATAAGCGCATGGAACCATGGGAATGCGGACGCCCCCTGGGCCGTGGGACTACATCCGTGGATTGCCAATGGCCACGATGGATATGGGGATGAGATTGACGCCGACAACGGACGCTGCCGCATCACCGTACCGGCGCGAATGCATGTGACGGTGAACGACAGGCTTCTTCCCACAGGAACGGAGTCCGTGGAGGGAACGGCCTACGACCTTCGCCAACCCACCACCCTGACAGGGCGACACTTCGACGACGCATGGACCGACCTGATCAAAGACGGCTCCGGAGACGCCACGGCGACGCTGACCAGACCAGATGGCATGACCGTGAGCATCCAAGGCGATTCCACCGTCACATCCTTCCAAGTCTGCACCGGGACGGGATTCCCCGCGCAGACACGTCCCGCCGGAATCGCGATCGAGCCGCAGACGGCCTACGCAGATGCCTTCAACAGCGGCATCGACCTCATGGTCGTGCATCCTGATGACACGGTGAGCACGACGCTTTCCCTCAGCGCCAGCATGGCCAACGGCCGCTGACGGGCAAACGCGCGGAAGGGGCGTTGTGCCGGTCCGAGGTTTGTGCGATAATTCCGAGGGTTCGTCAATAGTCAAGTGAAGGAGTCCATCATGGGTATGCGCGGACGCAAGCGCAAGGATCGCCGCAAGAAGGCCGCCAACCACGGCAAAAGGCCCAACGCCTGAGTCTCTCTGACCCCGTCACGGCATAAACGTTAGATGGGTCCAAACGTCAGGTAGATTTATAAAAGAACGGGAAATGATGGGGGTCCCGAAGGATTCATCCTTCGGGACCCCCATCATTCTCATCGATGCCCACTCGATTCGCTCCCTCACCACAGCGCTCCGAAAAGTCCGTCGGCATCCGCGCCCCCACAAACGATCGCCGACCCGAAACAATCGCCGACCCACGTGCGAAGCTACTCGTCCCCTGCGAAGCTACTCGTCCCCGTCCAACTCCTCATGGCAGCAATGGTCTATGGTCTCGTGCAGGCGACGCAGCAGGCAATCAGGAGCGACCTGGGGCCGAAGATAGGCACGCAGCATCTCGATGACTGCACGCTCGCGGCCATCGCACGAGCACTCGGGATCGAAGCACACGTCGACGCGCTGGCCACTGTCATGCGAATCATCCGACGTGCTGCCGGGAGTGTTCGCGGCATACGCGGACCATCCTCCGCCGACTTCGACGGACGATGACGACACGACGGTGGCGTCCACCCGTGTGGAGCGCATCATGGCGCAGTCGCACATCTCCGAATGGATGGTCACCCGTGTCGTTGACACCGCTGACGCGGGGGCGTCCCCACGGTCCTGCCCGTGGCCCTCCACTCGTGCGCTCATGCCAGCTCCTTTTCATTCACGTCATCCACATCCAACGTTCTGTCCTCATTATGTGCATCGTGGCCGCCAGCGGCGTTCGCGGACGGTGAAGACCGTCGCGGCGAGGCCTTTTCGGACCTCCCCACTCCCGTGCCGTACCCCTTTTCCGTTGCATAGGATGCCAACTCATGGCGGAGCTGCGCCCTCGCCCTGTTGAGCCGGCTCATCACCGTACCGATGGGAACGCCCTGTTCGTCGGCGACCTGCTGATAGCTTTTGCCGTCGATGGCGGCATCGATAAACACCTGACGCCGCTCAGGGCTCAGCGAATCGAGCGCGTGGATGATCTCCTCGGGAGCGAAGGCATCGAGATACTGCTGCTCCGCGGATTTCAACCCCTCGGAGCTGTGTCCTGCCGCCGAATATATGTCCCAGTCGTCATATTCACCCGTCGAGTCGTTGGCCCTCTTCGGGCGACGCTTGGACTTGGCGTACTGGTTGAAGAAGGCGTTGCGCTCGATGGTCGTCATCCACGCCTCGAAGTTGCTCCCCTCCTGGAAGCCGTCGAAGGCCTTGAACGCCCTTTCGAAGGTGTCCTGAATAAGGTCCTGCGCGTCCTCCGGGTTGTTGGTCAGCCGCATCGCCTGACGGTACAGGCCGTTGACCGCGGGAAGCGCAAGCTTCTCAAAGCGGGCACGCTTGTGCGCCACACTCTCCTGACGTTCTTCCTTCACGCATCCCATTCTAAACTCCGCGACAACGGCCACGACTCGGACCGTGCGGCCGGCTTCAACGGCGTCTGCGCGCTCCGGGGAGAAGGCGACCCGCCGGTGGCGCAACCATCCAGAGCGGTATCCACCGAGGTCGAACCGTGCGATTGTCATTTCGCGAAGGCACAATGGGACGCATGTCATCATCATTCGACGCCCTCCACGATTTTCTGGAATCGGTCAGCCCCCAGAACGGGGACACCAGACTCGCCGACTCCCTGCTGCTGGGCTTTGACACCGAAACCACCGGAGCCAGCGTGGGACGGGACTCCATCGTGTCCGCCTCGCTTGTGCTCCGCGTCCCCCAAACAGACCGCCGCGAGGATCATGCCGCCTCCTGGGTGATCAACCCCCACCGCCCCATCAGTCCAGCGGCCTCCCGCGTGAACGGTTTCACCGATGCATTCCTGACGGCCAATGGAGTCGAACCCAAGGACGCCCTTCATGAGATCTCTGGAATCATCGCCACAGCCCAGTCGAAATCGATTCCCCTGCTCGCCTACAACGCCTCGTTCGACGTCGGAATGATTGAGTCCAATCTGCGACAGTGGGGGCTTCCCGGAACCGACATATCCCTCATCATCGATCCTCTGGTGATCGACAGGGCCGTGTCGACGCGTCGCGGGCGGCGTACGCTGTCCGCCACAACCGAGTACTACGGAATCGAGCCGGACGGCGATTTCCATGACGCCCATGCCGACACAGTGGCGGCCGTCGACCTCATCGCACCAATCTCGGAGCTCCACCCCCAGATCGCCGACATGAGATTGAGTGAGGCAATGGAATGGCAACGACAGGCATACATGAGGTGGGCCCACTCGTTCAACAAGTGGCTTCAGTCGCAGGGACGACAACCCATCGACGAGACGTGGCTATAATCCGGACCGAATCCGTCACATCTGCGACCATACGGCTGAACGCCTCGAAAGGGATATGACACATGGAACGCGCGGCAGCACAACCACAACCACAACCACAACCACAACGGCCATCATTGGCCACGGCGGCGGACATCCTCTCCCAGGCCGGACTGCTCCGGGAGATCATCGCCGGCGACGTTTGGACGCTTGATCCCTCGGACATCGACGGATCCGACGTTCCCTTCAGCGACCTCACCTACGATTCCCGAACCGTCACGACGGGGTCCCTCCTCTGCTGCAAAGGGCGCTTCCGTCCCGAATACCTCGTGGACGCCGAGCGTCGCGGCGCGGCAGCCTACGTCTCGCAGGAGGATCTTTCAGGATCCGTCCATATTCCGGGCCTCGTCGTGAACGACGTACGCCAGGCGCTTGGACTGCTCGCCGACGCTTGGTTCGGATATCCCGAAAAGCACCTGACGCTCATCGGCATCACCGGAACCAAAGGCAAGACGACCACGGCGTGGTTCCTCCACTCGATCCTCGATTCGGTCAGCGGCGGACGCTGCGCTCTGCTTTCCTCCATCGCCAACATCGTCGACGGGAGCACCTGGGAGGAATCCAATCTGACCACACCGGAATCCCTCGACACCATGCGCATGATGCGCCGGGCTGTGGATGCCGGCATGCGTTACATGGTGATGGAGGTATCGTCGCAGGCATACAAGGTCCATAGGGTCGACGCGCTCACCTTCGACGTCGGGGCCTTCCTCAACATCAGCCCCGATCACATCAGCCCCATCGAGCATCCGACGTTCGAGGACTATCTGTATTGCAAAAGACGGATAGTCGACCACAGTAGAAGTCTGGTTCTGGGAGCCGACACCGCACACGCCGCCCTCCTGAGACAGGACGCCGCACACGCGGACATCCCCGTCACGACCTTCGCCCTCCACGACGGCCGAAAGGACACCGACGCCGATGTGGCCGCCGAACCTTTGGACCCCACTCATCTCTCCTATAGGATCGTCACCCACGACGGGGATTCCCATGACTGCCGTCTGGAACTTGATGGGGACTTCAACTATGCGAACGCGGCGGCGGCCGTGGCCATCGCGAATGCCGCCGGGGCCGTGGTGGATGGGAAATCGATCCGATCCATGGAGCGCGTGCGCGTTCCCGGACGTATGGAGAGGTTCGTCGACGAGAGATCACAGACCATCGGCATCGTCGACTATGCGCACAACGGCGTCTCGACCACCGCACTACTGGACTTTGTGGATGAGAGATATGGATCGAGACATCCCCATATCACCCTGATCACCGGCTCAGCGGGCAACAAGGCTTTCGACAGGCGGCGTGAGATCGTCGCGGCGGCGGAGAATCGCATCGACAGATTCATCTTCACCGAGGATGACACGGACACCGAGCCCACAGAGGATATATGTCGGCAGATGGACGAGAGCATCACGGTTCCCACAGTGGCTCACGACATCATCCTCGATCGTGTCGCTGCGATCGAAAAGGCCATCAGCGACGCCAGATCCCACCCCGATCGCGTCGACGTGATACTCGCCATAGGCAAAGGCAGCGAGCGCTGGATCAAAAGGCTGAACGAGCACACCCCCTATGAGGGCGACGACGTGCTGTTCTCCCGACTGCTGGGTTGAGCCGCGGACGCGGGGATCGGCATCAAGGTGCAGAGCCACGTTGTAAGGTAAGGCGGTGGCCATTGGTCCCATGGGACGAGCGGTTCCGTGACCGTATGGCCGCCATCGATACATGATTGGAGACATCGTTGACCAGCGTCGAATTCGTCACCATACAGGATGTGCAGCAGGAGGCCGAACGGCATGGCGTTGCCCTGCCGTTGGAGCAGACGGACATCTGGATGAGCTACCAGAACACCATTGAGGGACGGCGCTATTGGGGATCCGCCGTGCTCCGCGAGGACGACCGCATCGTCGCGCTGATCTCCCTTGTCGAGTTCACCACCCACGGGTACCGTTTCCTCCGCGCCTGGCACGGACCCGTATGGGTTGATGGCACTCCCACGCCAGAGCAGGAGCGTGATGCCATCAAGGCCCTGTCCTCGGCAGTCCACCACAAGGATGGCGCGCAACTATTCATCCGCTGTGCCGTGTGGTCCGAATCCGATCTCACGCACGCCACATTGTCGGCGGTTCCCTACGATCGGACCGTTGTAATCGATGTCACCGGAGGAGACGAGGCCATCCTGTCGCGAATGAAGCGGCGTGGTCGCCGAGATGTCCGCAAATCGCTGCGCGAATGCCCTGCGGCATGCGCGGATGAGACCACCGATGCCATGAAGTCGTTCCGCGAATATTACGAGATCATGGTCGAAACCGGGCAACGCGACGGTTTTGCGCCCGCCCCGATCGAGGATTACGAGACCATGCTGCGAATCCTCGGAGAGGACCATTGCCGGGTTTTCGCCGCACGAAGCGAGGGAAAGGTGATCGCATGGTCAATCGTCACCGTCACGGGAACCATGGCGGTGCGCTACTACGCGGCGATGAGGACCGACGCGATGGGCATGCACGCCACGGACAGACTGCTCTACTGGGAGTGCTGCGAGCTCGGGCGGCGCGGAATATCGGATTACGATCTGATGGGCATAGGAAGCGACTTCTCCCCCTCGCTCAAAGGCCTGAATGAGTTCAAAACCAAATTCACCGAGGAAATCACCGAGGTCGCCCCCGATCGGGACGTCCCCCTCCATCCCATCGCATATTCGACGCTCACGGGAATCAAGTCGATGAGGTCGGCCCTTCGCCGCTAACCCTCTCGGGAAATCCCTCAAGACGCTGGCTCATCACCGTCGTCACACCATCGGATCTCATGGTGACCCCGTACAACGCGTCGGCTATCCCCATGGTCCGCTGCTGGTGCGTGATGATGATGAGCTGCGCGTGTTTGCTCAGATCGGACACCGCGGAGAGCAACCGGGACAGATTCACATCGTCCAGCGCCGCCTCCACCTCGTCCATCACATAGAACGGACTTGGGCGCGCCATGAAGATTGCGAAAAGCAGCGCCAAAGCCGTCAAGGAGCGTTCGCCTCCCGAGAGAAGACTGAGCTGCCGGACTCTCTTTCCTGCAGGACTCGCCTCGACCACAACACCCGTCGTCAGAAGATCATCGGGGTTGTCCAGACGCAGACGTCCATGCCCGCCTGGAAAAAGCGTGGCGAAAACATCCTCGAAGGCCTTCGCCGTGTCTTCGAACGCGCTGCGGAACACATCCACCATCGTGGAGTCGATGCGTGAGACAAGTGTCATCAGATCGGCCCTTCCCGCTGCTATGTCGTCACGCTGCGAAACGAGGAAACGGTGGCGTTCCTCCAACGCGTCATACTCCTCCGTAGCCAGAGGATTGACCCGTCCCAGAGCCGCCAGATCCTTGGCGGCCTTGTCCCTTCGCCGTTCCTGCTCAGCCCGGTTGTAGGCGACCGTCTGATAGGCACCGGCATCATCACCTGTGACATCCGCACCTACGTCGGCATCGTCGACACCATCTTCGACGGACTTGCGCACCGGCCGTCCATCATCATCCAGAACGGGCACCGGCCTGTCGGGTCCGAAACCCGCGACAAGCTCATCCACCCCCATCCCCAGCTCATCGGCGACGCGCCTGGACAGCTCGTCATAATCCGACTCCGCCCGTTGAAGCTCCAGATCGATCTTGTGCGCCTTCGCCCCCAGTGACGACACCTCGGGTTCCAACGCATCCCTTTGCGCGCGCAAAGATCGGAGCCGTTCGTTATGCGCATCCATATCCTCATGCAACGACCGGCGCCGACCGTCCACCACATCAATCGCGTTCCGAGCCAGCGAGGATGCGCTCTCGCAGTCCTGCGCTATCCTTCGCAGAACGCCGATCGTCCGGTCTATGTCCGCGTTGCGCGCGGCGATCCCCTCGCGCCTGCGCCGCGCGCGGACGGCGTTGTCGGACAACAGTTCCGCCTGCCGATGAAGCGATTCGCATGACCTCGCCGCATCCTTCCATGACAGCGTGGCGTCCAACTCCTCCTTGCGGCTTCCGGCGAGCGCCACATCAAGCGCCCGCTCACGCTCCGCCAACGTCCCGGCATCCGCGCCATCACCATCCACAGTGTCCGAATCGGCCTCAGCCAAAGCGCGGTGGGCATCCGCGACGCGCTCTTTGTGGAGCTGCTCCTGATCAAGGCACGCCTGATAGGCCTCCTCGATCTGCAACAACTGACGACCGACTTCATCCAGGGTTTTTCTTGACTCCTCGGCGATTCTCTGCTGCTCGCGGATCCTCAGACGACTCTCCTCGAGTTTCTCCCGCAGCGTCTCCACCAGATCGGCGGCCGCACCGACCCGCTTCTGGATGGACTCCCCCTCCCGCCGGAAGCGCCCGGCCTCGGAGCGGTTGGCCTTCGCATCCTCACGTGCCTTGTCGCGGGCGGCCACGAGAAGCATATCGGACGACCCATCCGACGTTCCGGACATCAGCCCGGCCTTCCCCACAAGAAGACCATCAGCGGTGACCGCCATTCTCCATCGTGCGTTCCGGGTTGTTCTCCACGCGTCTTGGGCATCCGACGCGCACGCGACATCCGCCACCATTCCCGCGACGGTGGCGAGAATCGATTCCGCGAGACTGACATCCGCGCATTCCGGATTAACCGACAATCGCGAGGCCAGGGACGGCCCCCCATCATCATGCAGCGCCACGTCCGCATCCGGTCGGGGACAGACGACCACCACATAATCACCATCGACATCCACAGTGACGAGCAGCGATTCGGCGGCGGAGCCATCCATGACGAGAGCCCGGCCCCAAGGACCGATCACACGGTCGAAGGCCCGCTCCCATCCCGGAGAGACGCGAAGAAAATCCCACAGCCTTCCCCTGGAGGCACCATGACCGTCCAACGCGGATTCCATATCCCCGCCACGGCTGGAAAGAGTATCGTTCAGAGCCGCCGCCTTCGCCTCCAGGGATATCGCCCGCGATTCCCGCTCGCGCATCCGGTTCTGGGTCTGCGCAAGCGCCTCCTTGAGCCTCCGGAGATCCTCGCGCGCATCGTCAAGGGACCGTTCCAGATCCCGCAGGGTTTCACCCGCATCGTCCCGCTGTTGCGAAACCCGTGAACGAAGGTCCTCCATCCGGCGGGACAGCTCCGTCCTCCGCGCTCCAAGATCCTGCGACCTCGACCGGGCGAGCTGGACCGCGGACTCCTCCTTGGCGATGAGCTCGCGGATCTCGGCCATTCTGGCGTCCCTCTCCTTCGCGGCCCTGCGGACATGCTCCATCGTCTGTCGTATGGACGCAAGCCTTCTCTCCTCCTGCGCCCGTCTTTCGATGATCTGGTCGCAGGCAAGCCGCCGGTCGGCCACCACGCCGTCCATCCGTTCCGCCTGCTGCGCGAGCTCGGCTGCGCGCTGCCCGATGATGTCAGGATCCTCACCCATATCCGCCACCTTCGAGGAGCGAAGCGACGCCTCACGCTCCTCCACCACGGCGATCATGGATCCGAGGCGCTGCGTCTCCTGGGTGAGGCCACGCCAGTCGCCCTCGCATCGCGCAAGGTCGGGATTGGCGCTGGTCGACAGCTTCTCCAACTGTTCTATCCGTCCCCTCAATGCGGCCAGCCGCGCCGTGACATCCTTCAGCGAGCGCCCCGTGCCACCCGCGGACCGCCGAAGGCCCTCCACGCGTTCGGACAGTCTCACCGCATCGTCGGCCATGACACGGCTTTTCGCATCGCGCAGCGCGGCCGACACAAGATCGGCACGACGGGAGATCCGAGCCTGCCTTCCCAGTGGCCCCATCTGACGCCGCACCTCCGTGATGAGATCGTCCACGCGCGCGAGATTGTCCTGCGTGGCGGCCAGTTTGCGCAGGGCCCTGTCCTTCCTTCTGCGGTGCTTGAGAATCCCCGCGGCCTCCTCTATGAACGCCCTGTTCCCCGCGGGGTCGGCCCGGAGGATGGAGTCCAGCCGCCCCTGTCCGACGATGACATGCATCTGCTGTCCCAGACCGGTGTCGGACAACAGCTCCTGGATGTCCAGCAACCTGCACTGGCTGCCGTTGATGGCGTATTCGGATCCACCGTTGCGGAAAACCGTTCTGCTGATGGTCACCTCGGCATAGGGAACGTCAAGGGCGTGGTCCGAGTTGTCGATCGTCAGCGTCACCTGCGCGCGGCCAAGCGCGGGTCGTGTGGCGGTTCCGGCGAAGATGACGTCCTCCATCGAACTCCCGCGAAGATTCCGGGCCCCCTGCTCCCCCATAACCCAGGTCAGGGCATCGACGATATTCGATTTCCCCGATCCGTTCGGTCCGACCACGGCGGTGATCCCCGGCTCGAAACGCAGGGTCGTCGCGGACGCGAAGGATTTGAATCCGCGAAGCATCAACTCTTTGAGGTACATGGGCGGCCGCCGTCAGACGCGTTCGGATTTGGGCTTGCCCAGGTCGGGATCGTGACGCTCCTTGAGAAGCGCCCTGGCATCCCCGGCGGTGACGAAGCTGCCGCAGATCAGAACGCCATGGCCATATCCGATCCCCATGTCGTCCTCGGCATCGACAAGATCCACGGCCGTCTGGATGGCATCCGGGAATGACTCCTGACGTACAACCCTGTCAGGACCGAAGACGCGCACGGCGATGGCCTCCAGCTCCTCGGCGGGCATCACACGCTCCCTCCACGAGTTCTCCGTCACCACAACCTGACTGAGAAGCGGCTCCAGAACGCCGAGATACTCCTCGACCTGCTTGTCCCTCATCATGGAGACGACACCCACAAGCTGCGAAAAGTCGTAGTTCTCCTCGATGGCGTCGCGAAGCGACTGGGCGGCGTTGACGTTGTGGCCTCCATCGATGATGATCGTCGGAGACGTCCTCACCGGTTCGATACGTCCCGGAATCACCACGGAGCCCAAGGCCTGGGAGACGATGTCGGGATCAAGACGTCCCGTCACGGGGATGACGATCTCCGCTGCGGCCACGGCGGCAAGAGCGTTATGGGCTTGATGCGCCCCGAACTTGGCGATGGGAGTCTGTGGATATTCGCCCATCGGCGTCCGTAACGTCGCCACCTGCCCTCCGACGGCGGGGATGCGCGATTCGACCTCCATCTCCTCCCCATCGCGGATCACGGTGGCATCTGCCCCCTTGGCCGTATCGAGAAGTATGGGCATGACCTTGGCGGCATGGGGCTGGGGACCGATGATCGCGACGCAACCGGGCTTGATGATGCCGGCCTTCTCGGTGGCGATCTTCTCGACCGTGTCGCCGAGCCATTGCATGTGATCCATGTCGACGGGACCAATCACCGCCGCGTCTGCGTCAAGCACGTTCGTCGCGTCCCAGCGTCCTCCCATTCCCACCTCGACCACGGCCACATCCACCGGAGCGTCCGCGAAGGCCCAGATGGCCATGGCAGTGAGAACCTCGAAGAAGCTCATGACGGGCTTGCCCAGCTCCCTCATGCGCGCGTCGACAATGTCGACAAGGCCGCGGGTCTGATCCCAGCAGTCGATGAAGTCGTCGTCCGAGAGCGGCTCTCCGTCCACAGCGATGCGCTCGGTGACATGCTCCAGATGGGGGGACGTGTATAGCCCCGTCCTCATCCCATAGGCGCGGCACACGGCCTCCGCCATCCGTGCGGTGGACCCCTTCCCATTGGTTCCGGTGATGTGGATGACGCGGAAGGACTCCTCGGGATGGCCCATCAGGTCAAGAATCATGGACATCCTGTCCAGATCGAGATTGGTGGTGTTATGCTCGGGCGGACGGTTCATGATCTCACGTTCGACGTCGATCAGCCTCTCCCCATTCCCATCGGGATGCTCCAGTGACATATCTACGACGTCCTCTCACCGCGTTCACGCGCTTTTCTCGTTGACGGCCTCATTCCGTGCCCGGACATATCCGAACCGGATGTCGTGCCTGTTCCTCCGTGCCATTCTATGTCCGCGCCATTCTACGAAAATTCCCAATCCACGGAAACTCCCGGCGGAAGCGCGTTCGTTTGGACGTTTTGAGCGCTGAGGCAACATGTCACCCGCGAAGCGCGACTACCATAGGCCGCTGAGAGACGGGGTCGTGGCGGAGCGACGATTGGACGGCCCGCGCGCCCCCGGAACGCAGAGCGGTGTGGCGCGGAACACGCGTGAGCACGCAAAGGACCATGGGAAAGGACCGTGATGGGCGAGATCATCACCGAGCAGGACAAGCGTTATGAGACGGAGGAGAGCGCATCCGCGCCGGGAGCGGACCAGCCCATGTCCGACAGGGTCAACAACCGGTCCCTGCGCCCCAACAGCCAGATCTTCAAGGAGTTCATGACCACCGGCTGGGACAACAACGAGCCGGATGTCACGCCCCTGCCATCCAGCGCCTACACTCCGGCCCGCCTTGAGGAGCTGGGACGGCGTTTCCCCGGAGAACGGCTGGTGATCCCCGCGGGACAGCCGAAGGTCCGCAACAACGACTGCGACTACGCGTTCCGTCCCGACAGCGCTTTCACCTACTACACCGGTCTCGGACAGGATTTCGAGGCCGGTGCGGTTCTCATCCTCAACCCGCTGGATCCATCGGATCCCCGCGCGGCGGAGGGGAAAACCCATGTTCCCGAGCTTTTCGTGGCACCCCGGGCCGACAACAGCACCGAGGACTACTATCGTGACGCCCATTACGGCGAGTATTGGGTGGGGCCGCGCGCAGGCCTCAAGGAGCTCGCGGCTATGACTGGCATCGAAACGCATGACATCGCGCAGCTCCCCGATGCCCTGGGCAAGGATGTCGGCGCGGCTGCCGGAGCCGTCCACGTGCGTGTCATTCCCGGCGTCGACCAGTCCATCGACGTCATGGTCGACGGTCTTCGGACGTCCAACGGATTCCCCGACCGCGATGGCAATTCAGCCCATGACGACAAATTCCAGGAGTTCGCCTCCGAACAGCGCATGGTGAAGGATTCGTATGAGGTGACTGAGATCCGTCGTGCGGTGGACGCCACAAAGGATGGTTTCGACAGCATTCTGTCCCGCCTCCCCGAGTCCGTCGGCAAGCCGCGGTCGGAGAGGATGCTTGAGGGCGCCTTCAATTCCGTCGCACGTGAGGAGGGCAACGCCGTGGGATACGACACCATCATCGCCTCGGGTGCGCATGCGCCGATCCTGCACTGGATGCGCAACACAGGAGTCGTGGGCGAGGGCGAGATGCTTCTCATCGACGCCGGCGTGGAGGTCGACAGCCTCTACACTGCGGACATCACCCGCACCTTCCCCGTCGGCGGCCATTTCAGTCCATTGCAGCGCAGGCTCTACCAGGCCGTTCTCGACTCGCAGCAGGCGGGATTCGAGGCGGCGCGCCCCGGAGCGACGTATTCCGACATCCATCACGCCTGCATGCGGGTGATCGCCCAACGGCTGCATGATTGGGGCATCCTCCATGTGGACGTGGAGGAGTCGCTCTCCCCGGCCGGACAGCAGCATCGCCGGTGGTTGGCCTGCGGCGTGGCCCATCATCTGGGACTCGACGTCCACGACTGTGCGCAGGCCCGATACGAGTCCTACCAGGACGCCGAGATTCGTCCGGGCATGGTGTTCACCATCGAACCGGGATTGTACTTTGCGCAGAACGATCTTCTTCTTCCGCCCGAGATGCGGGGGATCGGCATCAGGATCGAGGACGATGTCCTGATGACGGACAACGGCCCCGAATGGATCTCCGCGGGAATCCCCAAGGAGATCGACGACGTCGAGGCGTGGATGGCCACGCGTGCGGCGGGCGCCAGATGACCACCCCCACCTTCATCACGGAACTCCGCGCTTACATCGGACACCGTCCTCTATGGCTGTCCGGCGTCACTGCGTATGTGGAGGACGAGACGGGACACGTTCTTCTCGGAAGACGTTCGGACACCGCAGAATGGGCCTTGGTTTCGGGGATTGTCGAGCCCGGAGAGAATCCCGCGGACACGGTGATCCGCGAAGTCGCGGAGGAGACCGGCGTCGATGTGGTCGTGGACGCGCTGGCATCGGTGTCCTCGTCCTCGACGCCCGTCGTGTATCCCAACGGCGACATCACGCGATATCTGGATCTGACCTTCCAGTGTCATGCCGCCCCCGGAGGCAGGCATGATGCGCGCGTGGGAGATGACGAGAGCCTCGACGTGGGGTGGTTCGACCGCAACGAGCTTCCACAGCCACTGTCGCGCAGCACAACCACGCGAATGGAGGACATTCGGCGCTTTATTCGCAACCAACAGGACGGGGACGCTCGTGCCTTGTTCACCGTTGACACCACGGCCAATCAGGAATGAAGCAGCGCGTGCAGCTTCTCCCGGTGGAGACGTTGCTCCCGCGGATCGGGAATCGGCAGGGATGCCAACAGTTTCTTCGTATACGGATCCGAGGGGTGCCCAATCACCTCTGACGCATATCCATGTTCGACGATGTGCCCCTGGTGCATGACCATGATTCTGTCCGCAAGCATGTCCACCACCGCCAAATCATGAGTGATGAACAGGCAAGCAAAGCCGATTTCTGCCTGAAGTTTCGTGAACAGCTCAAGAACCTTAGCCTGCACCGAAACATCAAGCGCGGATGTCGGCTCATCGGCGATGAGCAGCGAAGGTTTGAGCGCCAGCGCCCTAGCAAGGGAAGCCCGCTGACGTTGACCGCCAGAGAGCTCGTGTGGAAACCTGTCCATATATGCCCGCGGAAGCTGGACCATCTCGAGCAGATTGCCGACCTCCTTGCGGGCATCCTGAACAGTGGAGAATCGGTGGTTCACAATTAACGGTTCGGCGACATTCTGAGCGATTGTCATGAGTGGGTCAAAGGAGCTGCCGGGATCTTGAAAAACGAATCCAATCTGTGAGCGAATGGGACGAAAATCACGCTCCCTCACACCGTTCATTTCCTTTCCCAGAACCGTCAAAGATCCGCCACTCACCCTCTGAAGTCCCGCTATGGCCCGACCTGTGGTGGATTTTCCTGATCCGGACTCACCAACCAGCCCCAGAACCTCCCCCCGGTGTATCACGAAATCGATGCCAACGACCGCCACGAAATCCGGCTGCATAAGACGTCCCGGATAGGTGATCACAAGACCTTTCGCCTCAACCGCGACCGGCTGGTCACGCCAGTTCGTTCCTCGGCTGATCCGCTTACCATCAGGTCCGGGCACCGCGATCTTCTGACCGATCCTTGGAACCGCGGCCAACAATCGCCGTGTGTACTCATGGTGGGGTTCGTGGAATATCTGGTCCACATCCCCCTGCTCGACGACATGCCCCTTGTACATGACCACCACCTGGTCGGCTATGTCGGCGATTACCCCCATGTTGTGCGTGATGATCAGAACACTCGCGCCGAATTCGTCACGCGCCAGCCTGAGAAGGTCGAGGATCTCCGACTGGACTGTCACATCCAACGCCGTCGTCGGCTCATCAGCCAGAATGAGTCCCGGATTGAGAACCAACGCCATGGCGATGACAATCCGCTGCTTCTGCCCTCCCGAAAACTGATGGGGGTAATAATCAACACGGGTTTGCGGATCGGGTATGCCCACCTTGCGGAGTATATCGATGGACTTCTCACGCAGCTTATGGCGATCCTTCAAACCGTGGGCACGCAACCCCTCCTCGATCTGCCATCCAATGGTGTAAACGGGGTTGAGCACAAGATTCGGCTCCTGGAAGACCATCGCCGCCCTGTCCCCGCGCATTCGACGCAGATCCTCTCCGCTAAGCGAAAGGACATCCACCGCCTGATCGTCGGCCCTTCCCGATAGGTAAATCGCTCCCGAGGTGGTGGCCGTCTCCGGAAGAAGCTTGATAATGGATCTCGCCGTAACCGATTTCCCCGATCCAGACTCCCCCACGACGCCCACCACGGACCGCCGCGGAACCGTGAAACTCACTCCGTCAATTGCCTTGATGGATCCCGCATCCGTCATGAACGACACGCTCAGACCATCGATTCGCGCCAACTCATCCTGCGGCAGCGCACGCACACCGTCCGAGGAATCCATGCTCCTGGATCTTCGTTCATCGTCCATCTTGAGCCCCCTTTTCCATGACAGCTTCATCCACGTCGACCACGGCATCACACGACTCGACGTCCACGGACGGCTCGACCGACGTGTCCTCGATGGATCCCACGACTTCGCCGACCGATTTACGCGCGCGAAGACGCGGGTCCGCCAAATCATTGAGCGACTCGCCCACCAGAGTGATCCCTAGGACGATGAGAACGATTGCGACGCCCGGGGCCACTGCGGTCCACCAGATTCCGGCCGTGACATCGGCGACGGAGCGGTTAAGGTCATATCCCCATTCAGCGGCGGCGGTCGGCTCTATGCCGAAGCCTAGGAAGCCCAGTCCCGCCAGCGTGAGAATTGCCTCCGAGGAGTTGAGCGTGAGAATCACGGGCAATGTGCGCGTCGAGTTGCGGAGAAGATGCCTCGTCATGATCCTCCAGGTGGAGGCACCGACGACCTTGGCCGATTCGATGTATGCGGACTCCTTGATGCGCACGACCTCGGAGCGGATCACGCGAAAATACTGTGGAATGTACACTACAGTGATGGAGATTCCCGATGCCAGAATCCCACCCCACAAACTCGACTGGCCTCCGGAGATCATAATCGCCATAAGAATGGCCAGCAGCAGCGACGGGAACGAATAGATGGCGTCGGCGACGACGACGAGCACACGATCGATCCATCCTCCGAAGTACCCCGATACGAGTCCCAAGAACACTCCGACGAAGATGGACAGAAGAACCGCGATGATGATGGCGATGACCGCAGTTCTGGCTCCCCAGACCGTGCGGCTGAACACGTCGAAACCCCCCACTGTCGTTCCCCAGATGTGCCCCTCGCCGGGAGCGGACTGAGTGGGGAACGACTTGCCGTTGGCACCCTTGATCTGCGCATACCCATAGGGGGCTATCCACGGCGCGAAAACGGCCACAAGAATGAAGAACGCAGTGATGACGAGTCCCATGATCAGCATCGCCTTCTGCCATCCCACTGCGATTCGCAGCGATTTGACGAAAGGTATGTGAGAGAGGAATGAGGGACCCCGCGACGCGGAGGAGAGCGCTTCGATCCTTTCATCGGACCGTGGACCTACTGTCGAATCCTTTGCTGCCATCGCTCAGTACCTCACTCTCGGATCGATGAGGGCGCTGATGACGTCCACGATGAAATTGACCACAGAGACGATGATGGCAATGAGGATCACGATTCCCTGGACCGCAACGAAATCCCTAGCCTTAAGATAGTTAGACAGCATGAATCCCAAACCCTTCCACTCGAACGTCGTCTCCGTAAGGACGGCCCCGGCAAGCATCATGGCTATCTGCATACCCATCACCGTGATGATAGGAATTAAGGCCGGCCTCCAAGCGTGCTTCGACAACAGACGTCCCTCGGACACACCCCGCGATCGAGCTGCCTCCACGTATCCCGACATGTACGTCGAGATGACGTTCGTCCTCACCAGACGGATGAACACCCCGGCGGTGAGAAGCCCCAAGCTGAGCGCGGGAAGGATGGCGTGCTCCAGAACATCTCCCAGCACTTTCATGTCGCCCAGTTGAAGGGCATCAATGATGTACAGACCCGTGGGCGATACCAACCGTGAGAACTGCATCTCAGACGACAGCGATGAGCGACCGGAGCTGGGGAGGACTCCCAACCACACGGAGAAGATAAGCTTGAGCATAAGCCCGAGGAAGAACACCGGTGTGGCATAGCACAGAATCGCGAAGACCCTGATTGAGGCATCGGCCAAGGTGTCACGCCGGCGTGCGGCCAAACGTCCCAGACCGATGCCGACGATCAACGCGACAACGAGCGACAACAGCGTCAGCTCCAAGGTCGCGGCCCCGTAGTGCACAAGGATCGATGAGACGGGCTGGTTGTCAGTAAGCGTCGTGCCAATATTTCCGTGCAGAAGATCACGCAGATATGCAAGATACTGCACGATCAAAGGTCTGTCATACCCAGCCGCATGAATTCTTCGCTGCAGTTCCTGGGGAGTGAGCCGCCCTCCCATCGCCGCGGATATGGGATCGCCCGTGGCCCGCATCACAAAGAAGACGATGGTCACCAGGATGAAAACTGTGGGGATGATCAGAAGAAAACGGGTTATGACGAACCGGAAAAAACCTCCAGAGATTCTGTTCCTCCGAGGTTTCCCGGGATGTGGATCCGACTTCATGGACCCCGTACCGTCCTGCACGGCTATGTCTGATGTCACTGCAAATCCTCCTCGATGATGATGACCATCATCCATCCAACGTACGTCCCGTCGTTCGAATTCCCGATGAGGCTCGACGAGCGACGCCGCCGGCTCCCATAGGAAACCAGCGGCATCGGTCCTGCTCTCTCAAGAGCCATCGGAATTCACGCCATCCGCAATCAGGACTTGGTGATCGAGGCGTAGCGGAAGCGGAAGGACGCATCTAGCACCACACCCGAGACATCTGTTCCGGTGATGGCTATCTGCGAACCCTGAAGAAGTGGAATGGTCGACAGATCCTCGGTTTCCAGATCCTGAATCTTCTCCAGAATCGTCTTACGTGACGACTCGTCCTTCTCACCCGCTTGTTTGACGATCAAGTCGTTTATCGTCGAATTGCTGTAGCCGTTATTGACAAAGTTCCCGTCCCGGAAGAACGGCGAGAGATAGTTGTCGGGATCCGAGTAGTCGGGGAACCATCCCAGCTGATATACGGGATATGATCCGTCGGAGTCGTCGGTGACGACACGCTCCTTGTTGTACTGAGTCCACTCGGTCTGTTGGATTTTCACAGAGAAAAGCCCCCCCTCTTCGAGCTGAGACTTGATCGCCGCGTACTCGTCCGCGGACGACGCTCCGTAGTGGTCGGCGTTGTACTGGATGTTAAGGGTCACGGGAGTTGTTACGCCTGCGTCGGCGAGGACCTTCTTCGCCTTAGCCAGGCTGGGGCCGCCCTTGCCATCGCCGTATGTGGTCTTGAACGTGTTCTTATGACCGACAAGGCCATTCGGAATGTAGGAGTACATGGGCGTATACGTTCCCTTATACACCTTCTCGGCAAGTTCCTCCCTATCGATGAGGTTGGCTACTGCCTGCCTCACGGCCTTCGCCTTGGCGGCGTCAGCGTTCGACTGCGACTCGCCATACGGTTGGAGCTTCATGTTGAACGCCAGCATCCTCTCCTCGCCGCCAGGGCCCTTGACGACCTTGACCTTCGAGTTCTTCGACAGATTCGAGATGTCCGTCGGAGTCAGGGAACGGTAGGCTATATCGACCTGCCCCTCCTCAACGGCCATCTTGAGATTGGAGGAATCAGCGAAGTACTGCACCTGCACCACAGAGTTCTTAGCAGGCGTCAACCCCTTGTAGCTCGTGTTCTTGGCATATGCCAAGGCCTCATTGATCTTGAACGAGGTGAGCTTGTATGGTCCAGCAAAGGCGTTCTTCTTGACGATGGTAGACGCGTCCGTCAGTTTCGTGGCGGAGAAGACCTCGTTGTCGACGATGGGTCCGGCAGGGCTTGACAGCACCTGCTTGAGCGTCACATCGTAGGGAACGGAATCCTTGAACACCACGGTGGACGCGTCAGGCGTGGATATCGATTCGATGTTCGCGAGCAGGGATGACGGACCATTGGCATCGTTGATCTTCTTGATGCGGTCGAAGGAGAACTTCACGTCTGCGGAATCCAAAGTGTCGCCGTTGGCGAACTTCAGACCACTCTTAAGCTTAACTGTGAACTCGGTCCCATCGGAGTTCCAAGTACCGTCATCTGCGGCAATGTCGGGGCTGAGCTTGGATGTCTTGTAGTTCTGCGCGTACAGAAACGGAAAGACTTGTATCTGCACGGCGTAGGAGCCATTGTCATAGGACCCTGCAGGATCCAGACTGACGATTTTGTCGGTTGTTCCGATGGTGATGGTCGAAGACCCGCTGTCCGAGGTTCCCGACTTCACCCCTCCGCACGCGGCAAGCGATGCGACCGCGGCCACTACGGCCACCGCAGCGGTGATTCTTCTATATGTCAATGCCCTCTCCCTCTATTTTCTCCGGCTTCTCCGACACCTTATCCGGAAGAAATAACCCTATGAAGGTAATGTTTCGATGATATTGCCAAACAACACACGAAAATCGTGTATCTCACAGACCGGACATACTGCATCCGTCGCTATGACGACCCGCATAGTCGTATGATCGCGACTGTAATCGCGCCCCTCCCGAGAAGGGAACGAGCATGCGCAGGAGTATGGTCCGAACAAGGACCTGCCATCCATCCGCCACAATGGGACGGCAGCGGGAAAAATGTGCCCGAGAGGATCTCGGCGGTCACACGCCGGGACACGGGACAGGATGAGGGAGGACGCAGGCCAATGGCACGCGGGGATCGAGACGGCGGATCAGATCAGATGGCGTTCTTGCGACGTCTTTTCGTGCCGATCTACATACCTGCCATCCTTTTCGCCACCGGCGAGGGTGCGCTCATCCCCGTCGTCCCGCTGACCGCCAAGGCCTTGGGAGCGGGACTCGCGGGGGCCGGTCTGATATCGGGCCTGCTCATGATCGGCGTGGTTCTCGGCGACATTCCCAGTGGATACGCGGTGTCCCGATGGGGAGAGACCTTCGCCATGCGCATGGCGGCCGTAATAGCCATCGCATCGGCCATCGCCTGCCGAATGGCCACGAATCTTGTGGTCCTCTCCATCGGAGTCCTCATGATCGGCATGGCCTCCGCCACCTTCAACCTTGCACGGCACTCCTTCCTCACGACATGGACGCCCTGGTGGTACCGTGCCCGCGCCATGTCGCTTCTGGGAGGAACGACGCGCGTGGGCGCGTTCATCGGACCGTTCATCGCGGCTCCTGTCATCGCCTTCAGCGGATCGGACAATGTCTACTGGATTCACGTCGCCGCGTGCCTCGCGGTCCTGCTTCTGCTGCGTCTCACGCCCGACCCCGCGAAGGCGTTGTCGTCGAACCTGCAGGCCGCCCGATCCGAGCGGGGGCTTCGGGACTCCCCATCAGGAGCGACCACCACGCAAAGCGATTCGAAAAAGCATGTCGAACAGGAAAAACGCCCTTCGATCCGCGCCTATCTTCCCATCCTCATCCGGCTGGGAACCGCGGCGGGAATACTCCAGATGCTGAGGGCCTCACGACAGGTGATCCTCCCGTTATGGGGGGTGCAGCTCAACATACCCGAGTCCCGGATCGCCATCATCGTCGGCATCGCCGGGGCGGTCGATCTGTCACTCTTCTACACCTCGGGTCAGGTGATGGACCGCTTCGGCAGACGATGGGTCGCCGCGCCCGTGCTCGCCGGACTAAGCATCGCCCATCTTCTGCTTCCCCTGGCCAGCGCCGAATGGGGTTACGTGACCGTGGCCATACTGCTATCCCTCGCCAATGGCATGGGAAGCGGCATCGTGATGACATTGGGCTCCGATCTCGCCACACGCTACGCCGCCGATGACACGCCCGGCTTCCTCTCGGGATGGAGGGTATTCACCGACACCGGCTCCGCCGCCGGACCACTGGTCATATCCGGCATGACCGCACTGGCGGGACTGTGGTCGGCCCCTGTTCTCATGGGACTATGCGGATTGGCGGGGGCGTTCATGATGATGCGCTACATACCACGTCTTGTGGGACGGTAGGACGGTTATACAACGGGAGTGATGTAAGAGTGGATCGGCCGCGGAGCCTCACTTCCTCCACCGAAGCCAGCTGTCGGATGCCGATGTCTTGCAGGTGAGGACCACTCCCTTGCTGGACTTGGCCTTCTTGAATGATGAGGTCGATGTCGACTTGGACGACGACGCCTTGGAGGACGTTGCTTTCTTCGCGGTCGACGTTTTCTGGCGGAAGGCGTTCGATGTGCTCCCAGGCGCGCTTCCACCCTTCCTCACCAGAGTGATCTGAATCGCCTCAAGGCGATAGGCGTAACCCGCCGTGCCGGCGTCCGCCCCATCCTTTGCCCAGCCCATCCAACCGAAATGCTGTGCGTGAACGCGGTAATACACGTCGTACGCCGACCCCAGATTGCTGGTGAGTCTTATGCTGATCGCCTCAAGACGCTTCGCCTTGCCGGACGTTCCCGACATGGCCCCCGTGTTCACCCAGCCCTGCCAGCCATAGGTCTGCACATGCGTGCGATACGTCAGAGTCGGCTTCGGCGCGCTCGCCGGCGCGTCAAGACTCGACGATGTGGCCAGCGATTGATTCGGACAAGTGGCGAGGACCTTCGACATCGCGCTCTTCTCGCTGCTGGTGACCCACAACGAGTATTTTTTCTTGACGGTTATCTGACGGGCAACATAAGCGCAATCGGATGTGGTCTCGCTGGGAATCCATGACGAGGCGTCCTTGTCCCCCTTCGCCTCGTTGGCATCTCCATCGACGGCCAGCAGGTTCAACGGATCATTGGCCGGCGACTCGCGTTGCGTGGCGCTCCAAGACTGCGCTCCGGTAGACCAGGCGTTCCCCAGAGCCACCACATGGTCGATCTGAACAGCCGTGGAGGTAGTCTTCCCTCTATGGAAACTGATCGTCTTCCCGGTGTAGGGATCGGAGAGCGTGCCGCTTGTCACTTCGCAATGCTTTGAATCGCCGTAGGTGACCTTTGTCAAATCCCTTTTGAGTATGTCGTCCCTGGTGTCATATCCGTTGCCGTCGACGTCCGCCCACTCCTCGCCAAACTGGGAGCGGGAATACCCGCTCATCGACGCGGAATCGCTGACGGTCAAGGCTGACAGCGCAGTCAGCGCCGTTTCCGCCTGCGCCGCTTCGGCCTTCTCCACAGGCGTGGACAGAACGCCAACGCCCGATACCATCATGGTCAGCGACACCGCTGCGGACTTATGGACGACACCGTCAATTTACGCGCACGTGACATGTGCGCCTCCCCTTCTTCGTGGCACCCGGCTCTCTTAGACCGGATATCCTCACAGGAAAATCGTAGTACCGCGAGAAGCGTGACAAAACCAGTGCGTCATCATGCCGATGGACCACCATGCAGGCGGGCCCCCATCGGAATCCCAATCGCGACGTTTCAAACACATCGTGGCACCGGCCACCTCACCTGTCAATGAAGACGATTCCAACAAAAAAGGCCACTCCTCACGGAGTGGCCCCAATCCGCTTGTGGAGCTGCCGGGAATCGAACATATGTTCGAACACCCCAGTAATTCCAATGCCTCCCGGCTACTGCCGGAACCGGCGACCCATTAGACGACCCATTATCAATGGTTATCGCTTCCAACGAAGCCACTTTTGCGCGCAAAACTGTGGTCGGGTTTGCGATACCTGACGGGGTACGATGCTTGTGCTGCGATCCGATTGGGCGGCCGCGGCGTCGTCCTCGGTCTTCTTCTGCTCACTGGCGACGACTGCGTCCATCGACGACTGCAGCGCCGTGACCTGATCCATGTAGTCGCTTGCGGTGGCGGATCCCACACCCTGCGCGGTCTTCACGGCCACCGCCAAAGCGGTCCTCGCCTTATCGTCCGCGACCTTGTCCTTCGACGAGTCCTACAGAGTCCGAGCATCCTCGACCTTTGATGCAAGCGCCTTCTGCGCGTCGGCGATCTCGGCGGCCGCGCTCGCGGAGGCAGCAGAGCGGGACGTGGAGGCCGAGGCGGAGGCTTCGTTCTGCGCGGATGACTGTGAGCATGCCGAGACGCTGATGGACAGTATGGCGGCGACGAGTATTGCGGCAATCTTCTTCATTGTTTATCCCCCGGTCGTGGTTACTTGGTGTTTACTTGAACAGGTCCCAGAAGCTGAACGTGGTTTTCCTGTACACCTTGTTGTATAGGGCTTTCTTGGGGTGCGTGACCCAGCCGACGCCTTTCCTCCCATAGCCCGGGATGATGGCTTTCTTGATTGCCCTCTTGGCTCTGCCAGTGGTTCGGGCGCTGATGGAGCGTCTCAGGCTTGGTGTGCGTATGCCGAATTTCATGATTCCCCTTTTCCTGGTTGTCATCCGTGACAACCTTAGAAAAAGCTTAATACAGTCTCAAAGCGGGGAATGTCCCGCGTCGGACGCATGGTTCAACCATGAGGCTCAAACGTTGGGAGAGATGGACGGAATGGCCGTTGACCATCCTCTCGGTCGCGTTCATCGTCATATACGCGTGGCAGGTGCTCGCCGAACCCACGGGATACACGGCATCGATCGCGGACGTGTCCATGAACGTCATGTGGGCCGTCTTCGCCTTGGACTACGTCGTGTCGCTCACACTAGCCGAACACCGATGGACATGGTTCACCCACCATCTGTTCGACCTCCTCGTCGTCCTGCTGCCCATGATCCGTCCCCTGAGGGTGCTGCGCATCCTCACCGCGCTCCACGCCCTCCACCGAACCAGCGGCATGGCGTTACGCGGACGCATAGCCGTGTACGTGTCGTCGAGCGTGCTCGTGCTCATCCTCATCGGATCCCTTGCCATACTCGACGCCGAACGCCACGCCCCCGGAGCGACGATCACCACCTACCCCAAGGCCCTATGGTGGACCGTCGTAACCATCACCACCGTCGGATACGGCGACTACTCCCCCATCACCCCAACGGGACGCGTCATAGCACTCGCCATCATGCTCGCCGGCATCGCGCTCATCGGCGTGGTCACCGCCACGCTGGCCTCCTGGATCGTGGACGAGGTGAGCGCCGAGGAGCAAAGGAGCGCGGACATCACCCGCGCTCAGGTCGACGAACTCAACCAACGGCTGCGCCACATCGAAGACCTCATCGCTTACTCCGACACCGACGGGAGCACCTTCCACGGCGATAACCCCCAAACACCATCCAACAACTCCTGATAATCCAACAGCACCTGCAAGGTCACACCCAACTCCAACGCCAGCGCTCGCGGATCGCCATCCTCATGGATCCGTTCTGCCACCTTCATTCCGAGCCATCCGGAATCCTGGTAGAGAACGATTCTCGCACCATGCTTTTCCTGTTTGGGGACGAGAAGGCCCCGCCGAAGCGGGGCCGGGTGTTTTTACCCTACGATGGTTGATCCATGGGGAAGTTTGTTGAAGGTCTTGCCGCATTTCGTGCATACGAATTGCGTTTGGGTCTTGCCGAGTCCCGCCCCGCCGGCAACGGCTCCGAGCGGGCCAAGGACGATCCCTCCGACGACGCCTTTGGCGATCGACAGCTTTTTCTTCTGTCCGGCCACGATGACCTCACGATGACTGCAGAACATTGATTCCCCTTCCCCTTGAACGACCATGCCCGCGAAAACAGTATCACTCAGACGCTCCAGGCGTATCTGCCTTCATCCAATACGAACATCTGATAGTCGTCGATGACTTGCCGTTTCACGTCTAACTCGCAAGCAATGAGATAGGAACCGCCCTCATACATGCCTTCCGCGCTCGCATACTCCAGCGGGTCAATCAATCTGAGCGCCGTCTCCCGTCTGGCCCGGCGTTCGGCCCGCATGCCCTGCATGGTCGCACATCCCGTATCGCGGTGGATCGCGTGGATGAGTTCGTGACATAAAGCGCATCTGAGCTGCCATGGTCTGAGGTCATGACCGATGGTAATA
>NZ_CASEXV010000083.1 GCF_949292005.1 uncultured Bifidobacterium sp.
AGCTTCCATCGCCGTCGATCAGCCAGACCGGACGTTTGCCGCCGAATTTCCGCGCTGAGCCGACCGCCGCTCCGATGGCCGCGGGAAGGCCATATCCCATGGTTCCAAGGCCGCATGAGGATATCCACGAGTGAGGGTTCTCGAAATCGATGAACTGCGATGCCCACATCTGATGCTGCCCCACGCCCGACACCCAGATGGTGTCGGGATCCGCCATGTCGGAAAGCTTACGAACGACCCACTGGGGAGCGAGCGTTCCGTCCGGAGCCTTGTCGACGGTCTGCGGGTAGTCGGTGAGCCATTCGTGGATCTGCTCCCACCACAGATGCAGGTCGGGTCGTCCCTGGATGGCCTGAGTGCGCTCGATCTCGGGGATGAGATCGTCGAGGACCGCCGCCACGTCGCCCACGATGGGTACGTCCACCTGACGGTTCTTGCCGATCTCCGCGGGATCGATGTCGATGTGGATGACATGCGCGGTCGGGGCGAAGGCCTCCAGCTTGCCCGTGACGCGGTCATCGAAGCGCGCTCCGATGGCCACCAGAAGATCACAGCGCTGGACAGCGCCGGTAGCAGCTATGGTGCCGTGCATCCCCAGCATTCCCAGAACCTTCGGGTCCGAGTCGGGGACCACGCCACGCGCCGGAAGCGTGGTGACTATCGGGGCGTCGGTCAGATCGGCGAGGCGCTTGATCCTATCCCCGGCATCCGCGCGGACCGCGCCTCCGCCGACGTACAACACAGGACGGTAGGAGTGCGAGAACAGCCTCGCCGCGTCGGACAACACCCGTCCGTGGGCGCGGACTGTGGGATTGTACCCGGGAAGGATCATGCGTTGTGGCCAGGAGTAGTACATCTCCTCCTTCTGCGCGGTTTTCGTCAAATCGACGACCACGGGGCCGGGTCGCCCGGATTGGGCTATGTGATAGGCCTCGGTGAGCACGCGGGGAATGTCCTGCGCCCGGGTCACGAGGAATGAGTGCTTGGCGATGGGATAGGTGATCCCAACGATGTCGGCCTCCTGGAAGGCGTCGGTGCCGATGGCGTTCACCCCGACCTGTCCGGTGATGACCACCATCGGAACGGAGTCCATGTTCGCGTCGGCGATCGCGGTGACGGTGTTCGTCGCTCCGGGCCCCGATGTGACTATGCAGACTCCGACTTTGCCGGTGGCTATGGCATATCCCTCCGCCGCGTGGCCCGCGGCCTGCTCGTGCCGCGTGAGTACGAAACGGAACTTGGTGTCATCGTCGATTGCGTGGTAGACGGGAAGTATCGCGCCTCCGGGGATTCCGAAGACGTCGGTCACCCCCAGATCCTCCAGGGAGCGGATAAGCGCCTGCGCGCCGGTCATCTTTTCCCCGTCTGTCACGGTCTGCTGGTTGGTCGTGGTGGATGTCTTGGGCACTCCGCTGAATGCCTGAAGAGGCGTTGGTAATACCATTCGTTTCCCCTCGTTCGTGTGTGCTCGACGTCGTCATGGGGCCGATCGCCGGCATTCGTGTGGTTTGCGGCCGGTGGTGCGAGGCCTGACGTGACCGAGCGGTTGTGCGGATGCGTGAGGGCGCCGCTTGTGGCGAACGGCCGTTCCACGCATCGTGATCGCGGTTATTTGCTCCTCAGTCTATGACACATCCCATCCCTGTCCGGTCGCGATGACCATATCCCGGCGATGCCGTGGAAGGGAACCATCGGGACATGGCGGTCAGTGGTGTCGGGGAAGCTCGTCGAGCTTGTGCCAGGCCTGTTCCGCAGCGGCGAGCTGGGCCTTGCGCTTGGATGGACCATAACCGATCCCGAGGGGTTCGTCGCCATCGTCAAGCACGGCCCGCGCGGTGAAACGCGGAGCGTATTCGGGGCCGTCGACGGCCATGAGATAGTGGGGATCCTCATATCCCCTCTCATGAGCTTTCACCGTCAGCGATGTCTTCCAGTCCAGCGCGGGCCCTTCCGTCGCGACCTCGGCCAGAGTGTCATCAAGCAGATGGTGGATGACCTTGCGTGCCTCCTCGATTCCGTGGGAGATGAACGTCGCGCCGATCAGGGATTCGACGATGTCGCAGAGGATTGAGCTTTTGTTCGCACCACCCTGTTCGGCCTCACCGTGTCCAAGCAGTATGTAGGGGCCGACGTGAAGCTTCTCTCTGGCGACCGTCGACAGTGCGCGTTCGCTGACCGCCTGTGCCCGCATTTTGGCGAGCTGTCCCTCGGTCATATCCGGATGGACCTTGTACAGGGTTTCGGTGGCTACCAGCTCGAGCACGGCGTCGCCAAGGAACTCGAGGCGCTCATAGTTCAGGGCTCCCGGATTCTCATGCGAGAACGAGCGATGGGTGAGTGCCTGGACCAGAAGCTCGGAATCCAGAGTCGTTCCCAAGGCGTCCAACAGCCGGCGTTGGGGTTGGTTGGAGGTGTCGCCCGCGGTGCGGATCTCGTGCGCCTCGTGCGTCACCGGAACCTGTGCGGATTTCATGGTGCTCGATGTGGCGTCGGACGCTGATGTGGTGTCGCGTCTTGATGCGTCGTCATCTGTGTGGGTCATTGAAGCTGTGTGGGTCATTGAAGAGCTTTCACTCGGAGGGATTATGGCTTGATTATGTTGTGATTATGGCTTGAGCGGGAATGGGGTGGGGAGGAGGGATCTCGATGAGAAGTGTCTACGGGCGAAGTGTCTTCTTGGGAGTGTCTTCTTGGAGGGGGCCACTGTGTGGTGTGCCAGTGTCCGTCATATGCGGATGCGCCGGCGGACAGGTCGCCGGGATACGTCGAAGGCCCCGCCACCCGTCGATGGCAGGGCCTTCGCTCACACGTCCCGCAGCGCGCTTCCGGCGCGGGGGATGCGACTACTTGGTGTGACCGGGCTGGATGGCGTCACGGTAGACGCGTCCGCGGAAGGATCCGCAGCTCGGGCAGGCCATGTGGGACAGGCGGGGTGCTCCGCAGCTGGGGCAGGAGACCGTCTGGGCCGCCGTGGCCTTCCAGTTCGCGCGGCGCGAATGCGTGTTGGCGCGCGAGGTCTTGTACTTTGGCAGTGCCATGATTTCCTCTGTTCCGTTCAAACGATTGGTGCTTAAGCGTTCTGAATGATAGCGCACTCCCTGAACAAAGTCCATCCGCGCCGATATGACCGTGCCGATGCGGTCGGTGGAAGAACGATGGAGCGCCGCAATGCGGAGACGTTCCGAGGCGTGGCCGGGAAGGCTAATCCTTCGCGCCGTCGTCCTTGTCCACGTCGTTGATGGTCCCCTTCTCCGTCTGATCCTCCGTCTGATCCTCCGTCTGATTCAGGAGTCTGTCGCGAAGACCCTGCAGTTCGGCGAATCGTATGTCCGTCACATCGTGGTGGTGTCCGGGATTGTCGTTGAGGTTGAGTCCGCATTCTGGGCACAGGCCTTTGCAGTTCTCCCGGCATAGCGGTTGGAGCGGCAGCATCTCGGCGAGCGTGTCGCGCAACGGGGCCTCGAGGCTCATCGTCGCGCCGTCGTCACACAGTGGATAGACGTCCCCCGACTCTTCTTCGCCGGCGATGATGTCAAGCTCGTCGTCGCCGGCATCATCACGGATGGCCGAGCTGTCGTACGGGAAGAACATCGTGATGGATGTCGTCCAGTCGTGGTCCAGCGGAGTGAGGCATCGTGAGCAGGACGCGTGCACGGGGGCGGTCACATCCGCGGTGAGAAGCACCCCATCCACCACGGAGTCGATTCTGCCTCGAACGGCGACGTCGGCCCCCTCTCGGACGCCGATCACGTCATCGCCTATTCCCGTAGGCGCGGGCATGGTGACGTCCACATCCTGCGAATGCCCTGGTGTCGTGGACAGCGACGACAAGGGAATGGTCCATGGTGTCGTGGTGCGTCGTGCCATAATGCGTTCTAATCCTCGCGTCCTAATCCTCAGAAAAATCGTCTCCGGCGTGGGGAACCCTTTGGGCCGCCGATTGCTGCCGCTCCTGAAGGACCCTCAGACCGGCGTCCACGTCGTTGCCGATTTTCTCGGCCTGTGTGCGTAACTCGGTCATCACCGTGGTGCAGTATTCGTCGGCCCCGTGGACAAGATGATCTGATTTCGCCTGTGCGGCGGCAATCATCTCGCGAGCCCTCTCACGCGCCATGTCCGTGACGTTCTGCTGGCTGGTGAGGAACTCGGCCTGCTCCTGCGCCTCCGCGACTATCTGTCTGGCCTGGTTCTGCGCGGTCGTGATGATGGAGTTCGCCTGGTTCTGCGCGTTGTCCAGCCGCCGTTCGGATTCCCTCATAAGCGCCGACGCGCGTTCGAGCTGTACGGGCAGAAGGCCCTTGAGCTTGAGAAGCTGCTCGGCGACCTCATCGTGGTCCACACGCACGTAGCCTGGTGAGAAGATGGCCCCTTTGGCGTTGTCCAAAGTCTCCTGGAGTCCGTCGAGGATGTCGTACACGGTCGTGAACTCCTCGCGGCTGCGGTTCTGGCCGGTGCCGCCGCGCGCGCCCGTCCCCAGAGCGTCGTCCTCACGCAGGTCCGGGAGATCTCCCGATGAGAACAGGGGCGTGGCGCTTTGACGGGAATCTTCTGAGTGGGGTCGGGAGGGGGTTCCGGGGTTCGTGGACGTATCGTCGGTCATGATCTGTCTCTCTTTCCCTGTTCTTCGTCCTCCAGCGCCCGCCCAAGCAGTGGGATGACGCCGTCCGGGACCATTCCGCGGACATCCCCGCCGTGCCGCGCCACATCTTTGACGATGGAGCTGGATATATGTTCAAGGACGGGGTCGGCGGGAAGGAACATCGTCTCGATACTGGCCAGTTTACGATTCACCAGAGCCATTCCGAGCTCCGCCTCGTAATCCCCGTTCTGACGGAGGCCTTTGACTATGACGGTCGCGCCCACGCGCATGCAGTAGTCGGTGATCAGACCGCTGGTCGAAGCGACCACAATCGAATCGTACCCGTCCTCATGGAGGGCGTCGCGAATGATCCGCACGCGGACATCCTCCGGGAAAAGCGGCGTTTTCGCGGCGTTGACCGCCACCACCACATGAACGGCGTCGAACAGCTGTGAGCAGCGCTTGATCACGTCCAGATGGCCTGATGTGACGGGATCATAGGATCCAGGGCACACGGCGATAGTCATGGCTTACAGAGTACCCCGTCGCAGGGTTGGAATATCAACCGGCTATGCGCTGCGGCCGCTATTATGGTCGGGAGCGGAACCGGTTGTACGGTGTCCACGATGTCAGGGAGGAGCCGATCATGGACGTGGAAGGCACAGTCGCCATTGATGCGTGGATTGGTGCGCGGATTATGGACGATGCCTCGACGGGCGAGGAAGGCGCGGATGGCGATGCCTCGACGGGCACTGCGGTTCTTGAGCGTCCCGAAGTCAAGGAGAAACCCCAAAGCACCGACGATGGCGATGCCGATCGCTTCGCGCACTATGTCTCCAAGGACAGAATCATGGAGTCGCGCGCGACAGGGCGCCCGGTAGTGGCCTTGTGCGGCAAGATCTGGGTGCCTAAGCGCGATCCCTCCCGGTATCCGGTATGCCCCGACTGCCGCCGGATCTACGAGAGCATGACGGGCGGAAAAGCCTGACGGCGACAGCGCCTTCGCTCACAGCACTTCCACTTGGGTAGGGATCGCAGGGTCTCCGCGCATAAGCGACAACGCCGTGATGGGTAGTTCCGCAAGGGCTTTGGCACGGTGGTTATGCGCCTCAATGATGGCGTCATGTCCTTGGCGGCGCGTGTCCGCGACCCCATGGTCCATGTACGTGACGAGCAGGTCGCGCCAGTCCGGTTGGGGAGTGAAGGAGGCGAGCCGTTCCTCGGATCCGGAGATCACATGTTCCCCGTCCGCGAGGTCGTATTCGTAGGAGCGGTAGGCGAGCTTGCGTCCCGGAACGGTGGCCTTGTCCTTGGATTTCTTGGCCACGGGCTGCATGGTTCCCGTGGCTCCCTGGCGCTCGGTCAATTTGTAGACCATCGCGCAGGTGGGTGAGCCGGATCCTGTGACCAGTTGGGTACCGACGCCGTAGGAATCCACGGGAGCGGTCTGAAGGGCCGCCAGAGCGTATTCATCAAGGTCGTTCGTCACGGTGATCGTGGTGGAGGTCGCGCCGAGGGCGTCAAGCTGGTTGCGCACGCGCTGCGCGAGAGCCGCGAGGTCTCCCGAATCGATCCGCACGCCGCCCAGTTCCGGTCCGGCGACTTTTACGGCCGTTTTCACGGCCTCCTCGATGTTGTAGGTGTCGACCAGCAGTGTCGTGTCCTTGCCGAGGGCGTTGATCTGCGAGCGGAAGGCGTCCTCCTCGCTGTCGTGGACAAGAGTGAAGCAATGGGCGGCCGTGCCGATGGCCTTAAGCCCGTACAGCTGCGCGGCGAGAAGATTGGCCGTTCCCTGGAATCCGCCGACGACAGCGGCCCTTGCGGCGGCCACCGCTGCCCATTCGTTGGTGCGGCGGCCCCCCATGTCCATGCAGGGTCTGTCCTTGGCGGCCGATGCCATGCGCGATGCGGCAGATGCGACCGCCGAGTCGTAGTTGAGGATCGAGAGGATCAGCGTCTCCAGAAGTGTGCACTCTCCGAAGCTCCCCTCGACCTGGAGTATCGGCGAATCAGGGAAGAACATCTCTCCCTCACGGTATCCGCGGATCGATCCGGAGAAGCGGAAGTCCTCAAGCCATTTCACTGTCTCTCCGCTCACGATATGGCGGTCCGAGAGGAAACGTAAGTCCTCGTCGTCAAGACGGAAGCTCTTCAACGCGTCGAGGATTCTTCCTGTTCCCGCGACCACCCCGTATCGTCGGCCTGCCGGGAGGTGTCGGGTGAAGACCTCGAAAACGCAGTCGCGATCCGCGGTTCCGTCGCGCAACGCCGCGTCAAGCATGGTGTACTCATACATATCCGTCATCAGTGCTGGTGAGTGGTCGGTCATGATGGTCCCTCTTCCGTCTGCAGGTGGGTTGACGCCCCGTCGCCGGATGGTTCCGTAACGGGTTCCATCATCGTCGCGGCGTGGCGTCATCGTTCCCGCAACCAACTCTAACCGCGTCGGTGCGCTTTTCGCATCGTCCGTCTGCGCTGTGACCCGTCTCGGTTCCGCCTAAGCTGTCATCTTATGGGAGCGAAAAGAAGCAGGGGAGCGAAGAGGATCATCGTCGGGTTGTGGCGCCTGTCGGTCGCCGTGCTGTGCTTCGTGGCGACGGCTGGGGCGTGGAGCGTTCCCGTCCGTTGGGTGTATGCGTCCTTTCAGATGGGGCTTCTTGCGGGGCTTGTCATGCTTTGGGCCGGCGCGGCCACGTTGATTGATGGCATTCAGCCGCCGGCGTGGCTGAAGAACGGCGTCACGGTCTACATGGTCGTGGTCGGGGGCGTGTCCCTTGCGCTTCCCTCGTTTCCGTCCGCCGTCGCTTCCTGGGGGATGTCCCCAGTGCTCGGCGTGTCTGTTGAAACCATGGTGAGACTCGTGATTCCGGCGGTTCTGGTGGTCGATTTCCTCCTTGTGGACGATCATCGCAGGTCGCGGTGGACGCATCTTCTGACATGGCTGTCATACTGCCCCATCTATCTGGCTTTTGTGCTTATCCGCGCGGCGCTGTGGCCGTCGTCGGGACCTGCTGCGGGAGGTGGAGCCTATCCGTACGACGCGATAGACATCCGGTCGTTGGGGTGGATCCAATGGGGGATCAATTGCCTGCAGCTTGCGGCGGCCTGCGCGGCCGCGGGACTCATGGTGTTCCTCGTCGATCGGATACTTCCCGCCCGGTCGCTCCTCGGAACGGGAGGGCGGTCGCCCAAATCATCTCAGAAACGGTGATCTTCAAAACGGTGATGGACGCGGGTGCGTTGACGCGCGCATGCGGTGGAGCGAGGGTGTTACCGTGAGGGCATGGCTGAAATCAAGGACATGATTGCGGGAAAGACGGTTGTCAGGGTCGACGGACGGGCCGCGGACGAGCTGAGGCCGACGCGTATCACACGGCATTTCACGGACGCTCCTGAGGGGTCGGTTCTTATCGAATGCGGAAATACACGTGTGATGTGCACGGCCACGTTCACTCCGGGGGTGCCGCGGTGGCGCCGCGACAGCGGACTGGGATGGGTGACGGCCGAATACGCGATGCTTCCGCGGGCCACGTCGGAGCGTACGGATCGCGAATCGGTGCGTGGAAAGATCGGTGGCCGCACGCATGAGATCAGCCGTCTGATTGGACGATGCCTGCGCGGCGTCGTTGACATGAAGGCGTTGGGCGAGAATCAGATCCAGATGGACTGCGATGTTCTCCAGGCTGATGGGGGAACGCGCACGGCCTCCGTCACGGGAGCCTATGTGGCGCTCGCCGACGCGCTGGCGTGGGCCGAGAAGAACCGACACATACGGTCGGCCTCGAAGGTTCTGAAGGACTGCGTGTCCGCCGTCTCGGTCGGAGTCATCGACGGCTCGCCCATGTTGGATCTGCCGTACGTCGAGGACAGCAGGGCGATGACGGACATGAACGTTGCCATGACGGGGTCGGGGGAGTTCATCGAGATCCAGGGAACGGCCGAACACCGTCCGTTCAGCCGTGCGGAGTTGGACGTTCTTCTTGATCTCGCGCAGAAGGGCAACCACGAGCTTCAGAAGGCCCAGCGGGCGGCGCTTGCGAAGGATTGATGCGTGGTCTGGAAGGGTCAGCAAGGGGGTGGGATGGTTATGAGGATTGTCGTCGCCACTCATAACGAGGGCAAGCTGGTGGAGATTCGGCGGATCCTTCGTGATAATCTTCCCGTCGGCGAGGGCGGCGTCGATGGCATCGAGCTTGTTTCCGCAGGGTCCTTGGGGCTTCCCGATCCGGTGGAGACGGGCGTCACCTTTCAGGAGAACGCGCTGATGAAGGCGCGGGACGTGGCATCCCGCACGGGTTCACCGGCGATTGCGGACGATTCGGGGTTAATTGTCGACATTCTGGGCAACGCACCGGGAATATTGTCGGCGCGCTGGTCGGGAGTCCATGGGGACGACGAGGCCAACAACCGTTTGCTTCTGGCGCAGCTCGCGGACATTCCCGCCAACGCGCGGGGAGCGCGGTTCCGTTGCGCGGCGGCGCTTGTGGTGCCGGATTCCATGGGTGGCGTTCCCTCTGCGGATGATGCCGTGCTCTCGCCGACGGATCTGGACACGTCATTCGTTCCGGTCCCCTGCCAAATCGTCACTGTCGGTGACATGACAGGGCATATTCTGACTAATCCGCGTGGCTCGAACGGTTTTGGCTACGATCCGCTTTTCGTTCCTGATGAGCAGAGGGTCGAGGAGGGGCACGCCGCGCTGACGAGCGCGGAGATGTCGTCTGACCGGAAGAACTCGATCTCACACAGAGGCAAGGCTTTCGTCGCCATGTGTCCTGTCGTGCAGGCTCTTCTACGCGCCTGATGGAGGAGTGCCCCCGGTTTTTTCCGGGCATGTGTTAGGTTGAGGTTGTCGCGCGCATGGCGGAATTGGTAGACGCGCAGGATTTAGGTTCCTGTGGCTTCGGCCGTGGGGGTTCGATTCCCCCTGTGCGCACGTTTTCGGAGGTTTCCGGGATGCTCGCGGCAGTGGGCCAGACCTACTGCCGCTTGGCGTATCGTGGAGTCGGGGCATTCTCGTCGCCTCGCCGCGCATCATCCGAATCGCTGGTTTTCACGACAAGCCGCGCCCAGATACCGTCAGGCGGATTTCACCGAGACGCGCCGATGCCGTGGCTGCTCTTCCACTCCTGAAGCCCGGGAACGGCGAGCGTGAAGAAATGCTCAAGGGTCCCGCAGATGTCGACGTTGTGGTCGCGGACCCATTGAAGCTCGAGGCCGTCGGCCATGGCGATGATGGTGGTGATGGCGATGGCCGGATCCCACTGCGGGGTGAGGAGTCCGCGACGGTTTCCCTCGGCGATGAAGGGTTCGAAGACCTTGTGCAGGAGCGCCGTGCGACGCAGGAAGTACTCATGCGCGGGGTTGGAGGGCGAGCTGGCCAGCGCCTGCATCCGTATGAAGAGCTCGATGAGGCCTTCGGTGCGTTCGGCGTTTCGCATGTTGACGATGAACCCCATGACCATGGCATAAAGGGCGTCATCGGAGTCCTCCGGGCCAACGACCGGGATGTTGTTCTCGATTCGGATGTACCCCGAATCTTGGGCCTGTCGTAGCGATTCCACGGCTCGTCGATGCTCGCGGGCGTTCACTATCTGGAGATACAGGTCGTCGGACGACGGGAAGTAGTGCAGTACGCCGGCCTGCGAAAGATTCACGGCATCCGCTATGTCGCGCAGCGTCGTCTCGCCAAAGCCCTTCTCTGCTATGACTGTCAGTGATTTGTCAAGGATCTCCTGACGCTTGCGAACACCTTTGGCATACAGGCGCGGCTGTGTCTCCATAACGTTTTCCTCCAGTGACGGGCGCTTCGAGCGGAACCCAACCGATGTCAGACGTTTTATCCGAGCATGACATTACGTGTCCAAATCCAGATGCTGTTGGATGGACACGAGATTCGGGGGTGGAGCCACTTGACAGAATCGAACTGTCGACCTGCTCATTACGAGTGAGCCGCTCTGCCAACTGAGCTAAAGTGGCGTTGCCCGAGCAGCATTCGCTACCCGCGCACAAGACGAACAGCATACCGGAGACTGTGGATTTTGTCACATCGGGCTTATGGTGGTGTCGTGGCCCTTGAGTGGGCGCGGATCTGGTCCCCGTGTCATCTTGACTCGGTGGCATCTTGACTCGGTGGCATCTTGATAGGGAGCGTGGACCATCATGGATAAGAGCGGCCCGGTTATGGCGCGGATTGGTGTGGATGGCGGTCGCGACGTGGCTGGTCGGTGCAACTGCGCCCCCGGATTCGAAGGATGTTACGCGATCATTCCCGCGGGCGGCGTCGGATCGCGTCTATGGCCTTTGAGCAGGAGATCTCGGCCCAAGTATCTTTTCGACCTTCTTGGTCAGGGGCGCACGCTGATCCAATCGACATATGACAGGGTCTCGTCGTTGTTCGGAACGGGGCAGGTGCTTGTGGTGGCCGGAGCGCGCCATGTCGATCCCATTCTTGAGCAGCTTCCTGAGCTGTCAGGCGACGATGTGATCGCCGAGCCTGTCGCGCGTGATTCGGGGCCGGCCATCGCCTTGGGGGCCGCGATCATCGCGAAGAAGTACGGGGGTGACCGTGTCATCGCGTCCTTTGCGGCCGATCATGTGATCCACGGTCTTGAGGGCTTTGAGAGGTCGGTCCGTGAGGCCATCGCCGTCGCTCGGTCGGGCTATGTGACGACGATAGGCATCGCGGCCTCGCGTCCGTCCACGGCCTTTGGATACATCAGGCAGGGTGCTCCGCTGTCCGATTGCCGCGTGGAGGCTCCGACCGCCCGGATGGTGGAGCGCTTCGTCGAGAAGCCCGATGCGATAACCGCGCAGAAGTATCTGTCGACTGGAGAATACCGGTGGAACGCCGGGATGTTCGTTATGAGGGCCGATGCGCTTCTCTCGTGGCTCAGCCTGACCATGCCGCGCATGTACGACGTGGTCATGCGGATTGCCGATGTCGCGGTCGATTCTCCCGACGACATGGAGGAGACGATGGCCCGTCTGTGGCCGGGTGTGGAGAAGATAGCCTTCGACTATGCGGTCGCGGAGCCGATGAGCCTCAGGGGAGGGGTCGCGATGGTGTCGGGCGACTTCGGATGGGACGACGTGGGCGACTTCTCGTCGGTGGCGACGCTTCTTCCTGGCTCACGGCAGGACAACATCAGGGTTCTGGGTGATTCGGGCAATGTGGTCACGCTTGACTGCGCCGAGGATGTTGTGGTGTCCGGAACCAGTCGAGTGGTGGCCTTGCTGGGGGTCGACGATCTGATCGTCGCCGATACGGAGGACGCGCTGATGGTGGCCCCGCGGGCGCGTAGCCAGGATGTCCGGCGCTTGGTCGAGGTGCTGCGCTCGCGGGGTCATGAGGATGTTCTCTGAGCCGTTTCCGCGTGCTCTCTGGCCTACAAGGGTCCTCCGCTGTGCGTTGAAGTGGCGCCGGTCGTGGTCGTGGTCGTGGGGTCGTTCGTTTCTGTCTGCTTTTGTGAGTATCTTGTGACATGAAGTCAATGATGCGGTGGTGGCCGCATATCCGCCGCCCCGCGTCGCCTCGATGATGAAAGGACCAATCGACTATGGCCATCAATTCGCCTGTCGACGCCACTACCACCCCTGAGTGGGCGGCGCTGCAGAAGCATTTCGACGAGCTCCAGAAGGAGGGCGTCAGCCTCAAGAAGTGGTTCGCCGAGGATTCCGAGCGCGTGGACAAGCTGACCTTCGAGGCCGGTGACCTGCACTTCGATCTGTCCAAGAACCTGATCAAGCCGGAGACCCTGCCGCTGTTCGCCGATCTCGCCAAGGCCGTCAAGCTTGGCGAGCGCACCAAGGCCATGTACTCGGGCGTCCATATCAACAACACGGAGGACCGCGCGGTCCTGCACACGGCGCTTCGCCGTCCCGTCGAGGACGAGGGCAAGTACATCGTCGACGGTCAGGACACCGTCAAGGATGTGCGTGAGACACTCGATCGCATCTACGCGTTCGCGGACAAGGTGCGTTCCGGTGAGTGGAAGGGCGTGACCGGGAAGAAGATCACCACGGTCGTCAACATCGGCATTGGTGGCTCCGACCTTGGTCCCGTCATGGTGTACGAGGCGTTGAAGCCGTATGCGGATGCCGGCATCTCCGCGCGCTACATCTCGAACATCGATCCCAACGACCTGGCTGAGAAGACCAAGGGACTGGATCCCGAGACCACGCTGTTCATCATCGTTTCCAAGACGTTCACCACGCTTGAGACGCTCACCAACGCGCGCGAGGCCCGCACCTGGCTGCTCGGAGAGCTCAAGGCCGCCGGCGCCATCGATGGCTCGGACGGTCAGTCCGCGGACGCCATCCGCAAGCATTTCGTCGCCGTCTCCACGAATCTTGAGAAGGTCGCCGAATTCGGCATCGATCCGGCGAACGCCTTTGGGTTCTGGAACTGGGTCGGGGGACGCTACTCCGTCGACTCCGCCGTCGGCACCTCTCTGGCCGTCGTGTTCGGTCCTGCGCGCTTCGAGGAGTTCCTCCACGGCTTCCACGAGATCGACGAGTACTTCGCGAACACACCGTTCGAGAAGAACGTCGTGGTTCTCATGGGCATGATGAACGTCTGGTACCGCAACTTCTTCAAGGCCGCGTCGCACGCTGTCCTTCCTTATGACCAGTACCTGCATCGCTTCCCCGCCTACCTGCAGCAGCTGACCATGGAGTCCAACGGCAAGTCCGTGCGCTGGGATGGTACCCCCGTCACCTCCGAGACCGGCGAGATCTTCTGGGGTGAGCCCGGCACGAACGGCCAGCACGCCTTCTATCAGCTGATCCATCAGGGCACTCAGCTGATTCCAGCCGACTTCATCGCCTTCGTCAACACGCCGAATCCCACCAAGGACGGCGATCAGGACGTGCACGAGCTGTTCCTCGGCAACTTCCTCGCGCAGACCAAGGCTCTGGCCTTCGGCAAGACCGCCGATGAGGTGCGCGCAGAGGGGACCGCGGAGGAGATCGTTCCGGCCCGCGTGTTCACAGGAAACCGTCCCACCACGTCCATCTTCGGAGAGGCGCTCACCCCCTTCGCGGTCGGCGAGCTGATCGCTCTGTACGAGCACATCACCTTCGTTGAGGGAACCGTCTGGGGTCTGGATTCCTACGATCAGTGGGGTGTTGAGCTGGGCAAGCAGCTTGCGAAGCAGATCACGCCGGCCATTTCGCAGGATGACGATGCCTTGGACGAGCAGGATGCCTCCACGCAGAGCCTTATCCGCTACTACCGCGCCAAGCGCGAGTTCTGACGCGTTCTGGCCGCGCGCGACCGGTTTTCCCGGAAGGCGCGGCCACGCTGTTGCTTCTGTTGTGAAAGATGCCTGTGATCAAACGGGTCTGTGAACAACGGTTGTGAACGATGACGGGGTGTGCGATTCTTCATGGACCGCACACCCCGTCATCGTTATTGGTTATTGAGCAGTTTTTATTGCGCCGTTATCGCGCCGCCATCACCCACGCTGCGCCGTGCCGCCATAATCCCCGGAGTCGTTTCCCCCTTCGGCGTCTTCGGCGTTTTCGTCATCGAAGGACCACTCGCCATCGGCCACCTGTCCGTCGAGATTGGCGTCATCGAGTGTCAGGATGTCGTCATCCGCGTCGTAGTCGAAAAGCTCGCCGTATCGTCCCCATCCCACGGCGGTGGCGAACTGGCGTCTGGCGTCGGCGTCACCGTATCGGGCTCTGAGGAGATCGACGATCAGCTCCCCATGGAGCCTTCCCGAACGTGATTTTCGTAGTGCGGTGTCGATGCTGCGCACCAGGGGGACCTTGTCGATGGCCATCCTGGCGAACATCTGTTTGCTTGTGAGGATGTCGGCCTCGCACCAGCGCATTCCCAGATTCGTGGCACGCAGACGTCCTCCATGGACCTCCATCACACCCAGGAGCGCACCCGCATCGACCAGTGGGAACAGGTCATCCACTTCGAAGGACAGGTCGGACGCGAGATCGGCGAGGGAGACGCCCTGTGGGTGGTCCATCAGAACGTCCAAAAGGCCTGAGATACCGGCGGGAGTGGCATCCGGAAGAGGCGCTGCGGTGGATGCGGTCGTGGCGCGCCTCTGCGTTGTTGACGCGGTGGCGTCGGACGCTGGCGCGGTGGTGCCGGATTCTGACGCGCTTGTGGCCGTCTGACTCACGGTCGTTGGGGAACGACCGAGGTCCCGTCGTTGTGGGGGCTGTTGCGTGGCGGGCTTCTTCGCGCCCTGCTGCTCATCGGGCTGGGGTTTATCGGGCTGCTCGGAAGTGGTCGCGGGGCTTTTCTCGTCGCCGTTCTTGGCATGTTCCGGGGGTTCGGCGGGCCCGCCGGTGAGAATCGAATACAGTCGGTTGACGGTTTCGTCGAACCGGGGATCATGCCTGTCTCGCGGACGGGGAAGATCCACGGTGATGGACGCCGCCGCGCGGCCTGGATTCGAACTGAGCACAACGATTCGATCGGCCATCTGCACGGCCTCCTCGATGTTGTGGGTCACGATGAGCATGGACTTGATGTCGCAGTCCGCGCTGGAGAACAGCCTGAGAACCTCCTGGCGCAGATTCTCGGCCGTGAGGACGTCGAGCGCGGAGAACGGCTCGTCCATGAACAGTGCGTCCGGGTGAAGAACCAATGCGCGGGCGATGCCCACCCGTTGCCTCATTCCTCCGGACAGCTCCTTGGGATAGGCCCCCTCGAATCCATCCAGGCCGATGGAGTCTATGGCAGCCAAAGCGAGCTTCGCGCGGTCGCGACGCGAGACCCCCCGGGCCTGAAGGCCCAGCTCCACGTTGGCCTGCACCGTGAGCCACGGCATAAGCGCGAATGTCTGGAAGACGAAAGAGACGCCTGGATTCGGCCCATTCAGACGGGTCGATCGGTAGGAGACCGATCCGCTCGTGGGTTCCACCAGCCCGGCCAGAACCCGCAGAAGGGTTGATTTTCCGGCGCCCGAGCGACCGAGAATCGCGACGACCTCCCCCTCGTAAAGGGTGAAGGAGACATCATCGAGCACGGTGAGAACCGTTCCCTTGTCGGAGGTGAAGTTCTGTGTGACGTGGTCGGCCTCGAGAAGAACCTTATCTGGGGACACCGCCCTGATGCTTCGTATGGAGTCGCGCCTGCTGGTTGCGTCGGCTCCGTGGTCATGCATGGTCGTCATGGCGACCTCCCATCTTGTTGTCCGATTACGTGCGCCGCGTGTCTGGACGCCGATTTCCCGTCCGCCGAATCCTTGACGTCACAGCGAGAACCTTCTGGCGGCGAGCCGTTGGAGGGGAGCCCAGAACACCCTGTTCACTATGACGACGATGGCGCTCATAACCGCGACTCCAATCACCACCCGTGCGGTGTCTCCACGTTCCGTGGCTTGGGTGATGTACGAGCCCAGGCCACGCGCCACCAGTGTGTGGCCTCCATACGAGACGACCTCCGACACGATCGACGCGTTCCATGCGCCTCCAGCGGCGGTGATCCCGCCCTCGCACCAGGCTCCAAAAACAGCGGGAAGGATAAGCGTCCGCCAGCGGAGGAATCCCGTGACGCCAAGGTTTCTGGTCATCTCCTGAAGGTCCGTGGGAATCGAGTTAGCTCCGGCGATGACATTGAAGAGGATGTACCACTGGGCGCCCAAGGCCATGAGGATGATGCTTCCCCAGTTGATGTCGATTCCCCATGCCGCGAAAACGAGCGTCGCAAGGGGGAACACGAAGTTCGCGGGAAAGCTTGACAGAACCTGTATCAGAGGCTGCGTCCTGCGTGAAAGGCGAGGATTCATGCCGATCGCAGCGCCGATGGGAACCCATATCACGGAGCAGATCAAGGTCAGAACGGCCACGCGTAGGAAAGTGATTCCTCCATCGGCAAGCGCAGTTCCGACCTCCGCCAATCCCGGTCCGTTGCCGATGATCGACACCAATCCCACCGAGACCGCGATCACCATTCCTGAGCATGCGACGGCGAAGACGACGTCCCCCGCCCTGCGGGCGGCTCCTCGGGCCGGCCAGCGCGATCCGGTACGGCCCAATGGGCGCGTCACCACGTCCAGCGCCCCGCCGACC
>NZ_CASEXV010000084.1 GCF_949292005.1 uncultured Bifidobacterium sp.
AGCCTCACCCCGGTGGCGGCCACGATGATGGCGGTGATCGAGCCAAAGGGGTCGGATTGTGTCATGAGGGCTGCGGCCACGGTCGCGGCGATAACCGACAGGTATATGGCGGTGTCGGCTCCGATCAAGCTGCTCAGCTGGCCGCCAAGGAGACGCATGGTGGCTTTGCGGAATCCCTCGGAATCCTTGCGTAGCTTCACAGCTTCGCGTCCGTCCGCGTCAAAGATCTTCAGGGTGTCCAGACCGCGCAGGGCCTGCTCGAAATGGACGCCGCCCTTGTCGTATCGCTGCAGATGGGCTATCTGCGTGCGGATGTCCTTCTCGCGGGTCATGTTGGCGGCGAAGGGCATGATGAGCATCCCCACGGCGACGATCGCGGCGCTTGCGATGTTGATGGGCCCGAGAATGGCGATCGCAGCGAGGATCATCAGAAGCGATTGGATCAGGGTGGGAAGGAACACCGTGAAATAGGTGCTGACCGATCCCACCCCTTCGGTGGCGAGGAGGGAGAGGCTTTGATGTGGCATGGAATCGGGATGTCTGCCGTCATCGCGCTCGCCGATCGCGGCCGGATCGAACAGTGAGAGATAAAGGTCCGCGGCCAGCTCCTCGCCCATGCGCTGGGTTATGGCACCCGCCGTGCGGTTGGAGATGTGCCGTGGGGCCACACGGATGATGGCCAGCGACACAAGGACGATGGCCGCCGTGAGCGGTGTGGACGACAGGGCTCCCCAGACCGAGTCATCGGTAAGATTCCATGGGACCCAGCCGACTGACCGCGCCACGGCGAGGATCGCGACAACCGCGGCCAATGAATCGATCAGGGCGCATATAGTGCCAAGCGCCGCGATGATCAGCGAACCGCGAAGGTCCGCTCCCGGTAGTCGGAGAAGATTTTTGTCGATCATGGGGAATGCCACGTTCCATTCGTCGTGCTTGAGTTGCGGTCGGCGTGGATGCGTCGGACCGCATGGCCTCAGCAAGACTAAGGTGACTTGGGCCGTGGGGTCAATACCTGATGGCCGCATTCATCGGGATGCGTAGCATTTCTGGTGGCCTACGAGGATTCGTCTCGATGCTTCGCGGTCACGGAGACGTTGTGGGTCGGAGCGTGCCTCTTTGATGGCGTGGGGGGGGTGGTCGTTGGATGCGACGAAGCCGGCGCGGCCCGTGTGGGTCGCGCCGGCTTCATTGGATTATGTGATGGTCCGTTCACGCGTGAAACGTCACATCGCGGTGTCCGCATCCATCGCAGTGCCCGCATGCATCACAGCGCTGCTTGGTTACTTGGAGATTTTCGCCATGATGAACGACACAACCAGAACGACGATTACCGCTCCGAGAATGGAGGGGATAAGCGCCATACCCGCAAGGCTGGGGCCCCAACTTCCCAGCAGTGCCTGCCCGACGGATGATCCGACGAGACCCGCCAGAATGTTGGCGATCCATCCCATGGACTCACCCTTGCTGGTGAGCGCTCCGGCGATCGCACCGATGATGGCTCCAACGATCAATGTCCAAATCCAGCCCATGATAACCCTTCTTTCCTTAGTTGACGCTTGTTGTTCGGGTCGCAGCACCCGTCTGGCCTTTCCCCTTGAATGCCGTGCGCCCGGGGGCGCGTCGTCATATTCCACGATAAGCAAAGGTGAGTTGATTTTTTGGTTGTTCTCCATAAGAAGAAATAGCAAATCTAAGTAGGTTTTTTTGGTGTAGGTGATCAACCCGCCAGAAAAGCGTTTCCCCGCTCTTGGAAAGCGGGGAAAACGGGAGAGTGCCCGAGATGCGATTCGAACGCACGACACCCGCTTTAGGAGAGCGGTGCTCTATCCCCTGAGCTACCCGGGCAACGGTTGACCATTGTACACGCGACGCAAAGTATACGACACCGCGGACGATGTGTTGCAATGGATTGCGGCATGCCTCTCTTTGACAAGTCGCGCTCGCTCCGTATGCTGTCATCGTTAAGACACGGGAGCCGTTGAGGCTGAGAGGGAGACTATGTCTCCGACCGTTGAACGTCAGGCGGGCAATGCCGCGGACGAAGTCAATGATTGTCACCTCGGCTCCCACCACGCATGGACCGGTCAATGACCGGTCGAGTAAGGAGCGAGCCAGTGCGCGATGCAAATCGTCCGCAGTCATTCACCACACCTCCATCCTCTCTTCGATGGCGGCCGGTCGACATCGCGGTGGCCTCCGTCATCGCAGTCGCATCCGGTCTGGTGTTCTGGGCGTGCGATCTGGTGGTGATGGGCCCCTACACTGTTCTGAACTCGGCTGTTCCTGGCTTGGCTGGGCTGCTCAGCGGATTCTGGTATTTCGCCGGGGTGCTGTCCATGCTCATCGTGCGCAAACCCGGAGCCGCATTGTATGCCGAGGTCGTCGCAGCCGCGTTGGAACTGACTCTGGGCAACGAATGGGGTGCTGGGGGATCTCTGGCCGCGGGGATATGCCAGGGTGTTTTCACCGAGATCGCCTTCATCCTGGTGATGTACCGCGTGTGGAATGTGTGGGTCGCCAGTTTGGCGGGCGCCTTCGCCGCCGTGGGCGGCCTCGCATATGCGTTCGTCGTGATGTACGCGGGCATGAATCTCACAGGGGCGTTCGTCGTGATCAACGTCGTTGCCAATCTCGTTTCCGGGGCGTTGGTGTCGGGGGCTCTGATGTGGCTGTTGCACCGTGCCATAGCTCGCACCGGCGCATTGGATGCCTTCGCGGCCGGCAGGGAGGTTCGGGCGCGGGGCGATGGTGGCGGCGACGTCGGGAGCGGCGATGGATTCCGGTGACGATCCCCAGCTGGACATCGTCGCCCAGCGGTGGCCTGACATCACGCTTGCCGAGGCGGACTCCCTTGTTGGCCTGATCCGCGGCGGTGACGGTGTCCGCGCGAGGGGCATGGCATCCCATAGTGGGCGGCCAACCGCGGCCGCGGCCTTGGTGGACACCTCGCGCGGACTGCTTTTTATCAAAAGGTACACACGGTCCGTCAGGGATGTGGAGACCATCACTCCCTACCATCGTTTCGTCGCGTATCTCGCCGATAGGGGTGTGCCCACTCCACGTTTTCTTGGGTTCGAATCCACGGATGGCGGAACCGTTCTCGTGCGGGGGGACTTCGTCTACGAGGCGTATTGGGCGGCTGCTGGTGAGGATGAGTACGGGAGCGCGCTGACGTGGGATCCGCCGCGCGCTCCGGATCATGCCCGGTCGTTGGGTGCCTTTCTCGCACAGATTGACTGCGCGGCGGCGGGATTCGATGAGCCGGCGTTGGCGCCCAATGGGATGTCCAATTCCTTCGGGGTTTTCGCCCAGGACGACATCGACGGCGCGGTGGAGTCCTGGTTGGAGTGTCGCCCATCCGTACGTGGGTATCTCGCGATTACGGACCGTGACCTTCATGCGGACCTTGATGTTGTCAGGACATATTCCCGGGCGTTGTCTGGCGTGTACCCGACGCTGGAGGAGCGCTGGACGCACGGCGACCCCCATGTCTCGAACTTCCTGTGGAAGGGGGGAAGACCCGCCGCGGTCATCGATTTCGGACTGGCCGACCGGAACACCGCGGTGTTTGACGTGGCGATGCTTCTCGAACGCCATTGCATCCAGTGGGTGGATGTGATGAACGGGAAAGACGATGCCTATCGCATCGACGTGGCACGCGATCTTCTCGAGGGGTACACCTCCGTGAGACCGCTGTCCGATATTGAGAAAACCGTTCTTCCTGATGTTCTGGCGATCAGCCAGGCTCAGTCGGGACTTTCCTGGCTGCAGTATTACATGGACGGCACTCATCGGATGGAGGATGCGGCCTGGTGCTACGACGTCTGCTTTCTGGCTCACACACGGTGGTTCGGATCCGATTCGGGGCGCAGGTTCCTTGACGCGCTGCGCGGGATTCTCGACGAGGTCGACTGATTCCTCGATGGCCGATCGTCGGCGGCCCGGCATCCGGCGCTATAACGACGGCGATGTCCGCGATGCCACGAAGCATCGGGCCACCGCGCAGCATCGGGCCACCACGCGGGCATGCCGGCAATGCATATAAACGGCAATCGATATATAAAAACGGCAATATAGATGGAGAACAGCAATCATGCTTAAAGTCAGACTCGAATATGTCCATCCGTGGACAAACCATGCCGGAATGTACCTTGCCCGTGAGCGGGGGTTGTATGCCGAGAAGGGCATCGATCCGGAGTTCACCAGTGGGGATTTCTTCCGTGGCGACCCGGCGTACCTTCTGGCCCGTGGGGAATGCGACATAGCGCTCGTGCGTCTCAACCAGCTCCTGTTCCACCAACAGGGCGAGGCCTCGCTTATTTCGGTGGCGGTGATGAACCAATGCCAGATTGGCGGAATCATCACGAATGCGTCCACGGGAATCAGACGATTCCGCGATCTTGAGGGCAAAAGGGTGTGCATTCCGATGGGCGTCAAACGGCTGTACACCGAGCTTGAGCAGGCGGTGACCAAGGATGGAGGGGACTTCTCGAAGGTGATCGCCATCGATCCTGGTGAATGGGAGCCGGACATCCGATCCGTCGAACGGGGAAAGTTCGATGCGTTCATCAACGTCGCGTGGTGGGAGCCCTTCCAAGGGTCGCAGCCCTTTGACCAGGTCGTCACCCTGCCGTTCGACTCAATCGACGTCGCTCCGCACCACTCGTATTATCTGTCCGTCCGCAGGGAGTTTCTGGATCGCAACCCCCAGCTGGTGCGCGACTTCCTGGATGCCACCACCCGCGGATACGCGATGGTGCGTGAGGACCCGGAAGCTGCTGTCGCGGCTCTTCAACCGGCGTTGTGCCACATTGATCCCGATGTGCTGTCCGCCTCGTTGGACGCCGTGATGCCCTCTTGGTATGACCGTGAGGGCCATTGGGGAACCGCGGATCTGAGGATGGTGCGCTCCTATACCCAGTGGATGGGTGAGCATGGGCACCTCAGCGTTCCGCTCGACGCGGCGATGGCGGCGATCGACGGAGGATGCGTGAGCAACGCGTTGCTGCCGTGGTCGATGGATCCCGTTCCGAAGCGGCTGGCGCTTCCCGACGTGGGATGATCGCGTGGGATGATCGTGATCCCCCCGGCCCCGTTCGTGCGGGAACCGGGGGGATTGTTTATCCGACCTGTCGTACGCGCCTTTCAGGGCGCTAAGGTTGTCGCAATCGTGGAGGAAGTCGCGCGTAAGGAGGTCGCACGTGCATCAGGAAGCCGCGCAAGGGACGGAAGGAAAGGGAGTGGGCATGTCGGTGGGGGCATCATCGGGGCGACGCCATCGTCTTCTTGGAGCGTTGGCGGGATTGGGCACCTTTGCTGCGGCACTCAACGCGGTGGCCCGGCAGCTGCCCTCGTGGTGGCAGTCCCAGCCCTATGTTCCGATTCTTGTGTCGCTGACTCCCTGGTTCGCGGTGGTGGCCCTCGTCGGTCTTGTCCTGGCGTTGATCTCGAGAAGATGGTTCGTGGCCCTTATCGCATTGTGCTGTCTGGTCGCGCAGGGGTGGTGGCAGTATCCGTTCTTTCATGGGACGTCCACGCTGTCGAGCTCCACCACCACTGCGGTCGGATCGGCGAGCGTGCGGACCGATGATGATGCCGCACGTGTGATGACGGCCAACGTGTACCGCGGCCATGCCGATGCCCAGACGATCGTCGACATCGTGCGCGATCAGCGCGTGGAGGTTCTTACGCTTCAGGAGACCACCCCGAAGTTCGTGACGGCGCTGAAGAAGGCGGGAATCGAGGACTATCTGCCCTATTCGGTGGTCTCCTCGGCCGATGGGACATACGGGAATGGTCTGTGGTCGGCCGCGGCGCTGGCGAATCCCTCCGACGACGAGGTCGATTCCCTGTCGTCGTTCATGCCGGCGGGAACCGTTGATTTCGCGAACGGGCGATCGGTGCGTTTCGTGTCGGTGCATACCACGTCGCCGAAGCCGGGAAACTGGACCATGTGGCGGACGAGTCTGGAGGATGTCGCCAAGTTGGGGTCGACCACGGGCAAACGTTACGTTCTTATGGGGGATTTCAATTCGACGGTCGACCACACGCCCTTCCGCGAGCTTCTGGGGAGTCGTTTCAGTGATGCCGCATATGAGTCCGGACACGGGTTCACCTTCACATGGCCCGCGAATCGCAGCTGGCTTCCCGCCTTCAGCGGGATCGACCACGTCGTCATCGACAAGAGAATCACAGCGGGTCAGGTGACGGTCGTCAGCATTCCCGGTTCGGATCACAAAGGTCTTCTCGCAACGCTTCAGATCGATGCCTGATGATGGCGGACGCGCGGGAGAGAGCGGCGGGTTTCGGTGTGGTCCGGTCGCGTTTAGTCGAGATTTGACTGGGTCCCGGCGGTGTCCGCAGTGGATTGCTGCTGGGCCTGTGCCGCGTCGAGTTTCGAGCGCACCTGGTCGAGCAGTCCCTGGGCTCGCGTTGCCAGAGCCTCGCCAAGTTCCCATTGCCGCATGGATTGGTCGAGGTTGAGTCCGCCCGCCTCCAGGGTTTGGACGACGTGGATCAGCTGGTCGCGGGCCTGCTCATAGGAGAGTGCCGCGATTGCCACGCGTTCCTTGTCGGTCAGTCCAGACATGGCCTCTCCTGTGGTGGTTGCGTCATTGCCGACATTGCCGGCTTGGTCGGTGGATTGTGGGGATGCGCCCTCGATTGTTGTGTCGTTGACGGATCCAGCGGTGGTGTTGGGGGTGGTCTGGTCGTTCATGGTCGATGGTGTCCTTTCGCTATCGTGCTTGTGCCGTCGTGTCGTCCGGATTGGATGGCTGTGGAGGGTGGATTCCGGTGACGGTCGCGGTGATTCCTCCGTGTTTGAGCGTGACGGCGATCTCCTCGCCGTTCGAGACGGATCCGCAGTCTGCGAGCACATGACCGGACGCCGTCTGCACGACCGCGTAGCCACGATCCAGCGTGGACTGCGGGCTGAGCGCGGTGAGCGAGGCATGGAGCCGGTCGATGGTCATGGCGGCGTCGTCGACTATCTGTGTCATTCCATACGTCATCCGGCGCTTCGCATCGTCGACGAAGCGCTGGTGGGGCTCGAGCATCGTCCAGGGCCGGGTGAGGCTGGGGCGGTTGGCGTAGCCCTCGATGAGACGCGTCTCGTTGGCCAGCAGCGATTCGGTGCGCAGCCGTATCTGTCCCAAGGCCCCGGCGACGAGCTGCCATTGCTCCCGCACGTCGGGGACGACCTTCTTCGCGGCGTCCGTGGGCGTGGATGCGCGCAGGTCGGCGGCCAGATCGATCAGGGTCCAGTCGTCCTCATGGCCGATGGCGGAGATAAGAGGGGTGGAGCACTGGGCGGCGGCCCGGACGACACCCTCGTCGGAGAATCCGATCAGGTCCTCGAAACTTCCCCCTCCTCGCGCCACGATGATGACGTCGACGTCGGGATCGGCGTCAAGTGTTCTGATGGCGGCGATGACGTCCGACGGGCATTGCGCACCCTGGACATGCGCATGTACCACGCGGAAGCTCACCGCAGGCCATCGCAGGTTCACGTTGGTGATGACGTCGCCCTCCGCTCGGGCCTGCGGCGCGCATATAAGGCCGATGCGATGCGGGAATTCCGGAATGGCGACCTTGCGGTCGGCGTCGAAAAGTCCCTCGCCTTTGAGTTTGCGCCGCAGGGCGTCGATCAGCGCTTTGAGGTCGCCTGTTCCCAGACGTCGGATGTCGTCCGCGACGAAGCTGAGCCGCGTGGCCTTCATCCAGACGTCGGCGCGCCCGTGGACGACAACCCTGTCGCCCTGCCGGAAGTCGCGCGCCTTGGCCACGAAATCGCGGAATCCCATGACTGGCAGGGATATCTCCTCGGTGTCGTCGCGCAGAGTGATGTATCCGGATGTCGAGCGGCGCATGTTGATCTCGACGATCTGTCCGCGCACCCACGCCTGGGGCCAGCGTTGAACGGCATCATGGTACTTGCGGCTCAGTACGCTCACGGGCCAGGGGTTCTCGGCGGTCGTGTCGCGCGCGAGCCGGGGAAGCTCCGCGGCTCGGCTCTCCGGAGCCGGGTTGTCGCCGAAAAGGGCTCCTGACGAGGGATTGTCTGGTGCGGCGTTCATGGCTCCACAATCTCGCGGGCGAGGGACATTGCGGGGGATGCCGCGAGGCATTTCGGCCTTGTCTGAAATGGTTCAGGAGGGCGGTCCACAGGGGGATACGGCGCGACACGCGGGCTCAGCCGCGTGGTGGCGGCCTTTGCGGCAAAACACGATATGTAGTGCTTTGCATTCATTCACGTCACTAGATAAAGTGTTATCTGTAGTGAGTTACGCGCGTGTAATTTGACGCGCCGCGGTTCTTGGCCGAGTGGTTATGGCCGTTATGGACCGTGTGGTGGAGTGCGATGACGAGTCCGGGGAGTTTTCCGGAGCGGAAGGATACAGGGACATGGACACGCAGATGATGGACGATGTCAACGTGGTGACAGCGGAGAAGAAGGTTCTCGTGGAGAAGCGGGATGGCCGTGTGGTCGACTTCGATCCCATCAACATCATCGCCGCGGTGAAGTCGGCCTTCCTCGACCTTGACAAGCATATCGGTCCGCAGGAGAAGCAGATTATCCGGGAGCTCGCCGCCCAGGTGGAGGGGGAGATCAAGGAGCGCTACAACGGTCCGGCGAAGATCGAGGACATCCAGAACCTCGTCGAGCACGGGCTCATCGAGGACCACCTGTACGACGTGGCCCGCAGCTATACCGCGTATCGTCTGAACAAGGATATCGAACGCGCCAAGGCGACCGACATCAACGAGGCGGTCAGTCGTCTCGTCAATCGTGACGAGAGCCTTGTGCGCGAGAACGCGAACAAGGACTCGAACGTCTACGCGACCCAGCGCGACCTCCTCGCGGGGGCGGTCTCCAAGGCCTCGGCCTTCTCCATGCTTCCCGACGCCGTCTCGAACGCCCACATGAAGGGCGACATCCACTTCCATGACGCCGACTACTCGCCGTTCACCGCCATGAGCAACTGCTCTCTGCCCGATTTCGGCGACATGCTCGCGCATGGCTTCGCGCTGGGCAACGCGATGATGGATTCGCCCAAGTCCATCGGAACCGCGGCGACCCAGATCACGCAGATCATCAAGGACATCGCCGGAGCGCAGTATGGCGGGCAGACGGTCAACCGCGCCGACGAGATGCTTGA
>NZ_CASEXV010000085.1 GCF_949292005.1 uncultured Bifidobacterium sp.
CCTGTCCGACATGCGCGCCCTCTCTGAGCAGTACAGACAGATCCGCTACGAGATCAACCGCATCCCGCTTCTTATGGATATCGCGACCCGTGACCCATCGTTGGTGGCGACCATGGCATTCAAGTCAAAGAACTACCTTGCCTTCGTCAGATCGCGCGAAGCCAGCTTGAGCCACCGGAAGAACTCGCCATCCTTCGAATCCGAGCTGGATGCGACGACACCGGAGCAAGATGGCGTGCTGACGATGCTCACCAGTGTCGTCCTCAAAGGATTCAGGCCCCATGAGTCTCTCATACTCGCACGGCTTTGCGGAATTCTCGACTCCCCTGAACGTTCCGTGTCCACCATCGACGATTTTTCAGACGATCCATCCATCCCCTGGGGAGACCGACGCGTTTCGAAATCGAATCTGACTGACGATCTCAAGGAGCTCTTTCCTTTATCCGATCGTTCGCCTCGACAGATCGATTCAGCGTTCCGATCCCTTGACCTGTCATATTTCATCGCGAACAACCAGGATCGGTTCGGTGCAACCCCTCTCGTGACTTCCGCCGAGGATGGAACGGATCGACTCTCCCTCAAGTTGTCGAAATGGCTTTCAGGCAACGCCACATTCACCAGATTCTTCATGGATACGATACGTGCATCACTCCTCAACGCACACATCCTTCAGGACCACCTCTCTTCGACGTCGATCACACGCTGCGGATTCATCTATGGCGAGAAATACAGCGTATTCGACGTGATGCGCATGTGCGGATGGAGCGCCGAACAGATTCCGCAGAACGTGGGTGGATACCGGTTCGATCAGGAGACATCGACCATGCCGATCTTCATCAAATACGAATCAAGCCAATACGAGGACCGCTTTCTGGACACCAGACGCATCACATGGGTGAGCAAAAACGGAAGAACCCTGCGCTCACCCGAGTACACGTGGCTTCTTCACGACGCGCATAATACTGATCTGTGGAGCGCTTCGCACACCGTTCCCGTGTTCATACGGCGCAAGAAGGAGGCTCGGGAGACCACGTACTACTTCGTCGGCATGGTGCGAAGCGTCACTGATCTCCACGAGACGCTGAACGCCGATCCCACCGGAAAAAAATCCAAGGTCGTCGTATCCACACTCACCCTTGAGCGGCCCGTGACGCCCGACCTGTTCGAGCATCTGACCGGATCCCCGACCATCTGACCGCATCGATCCAGCCACGGCCATGCGCAGCGCCGTTGGAACCATGACCAGCGCCACACCCGATCTGCCGAAAGCCATCGCCGCTTTCGCCAGGATATAAGTCCTGCCCCTTACGAGAAACGCCGACCTCAACACCCTCCTTCGGGTTATGGTGGTGGCACGCATCGGACGCGGACGAACGATCGACCAGGGCATCGACGACGGTCCGACGGCACTTTGACGACAGACGACAGACAACAGGGAGGGCACCCACAGTGGACGAGAATCCGCATTCTTCCGACATCCCCGGCATGGACCCTTTCACGGCCGACGCCGCCCGGCACTGGAACGATCCGGACGAGCTTGATAACCTCTGCACCCTGTCCCCCATCGTCGCCAGCATCATGCGGATGCAGTCCCTGGAGCTTGACGGCGATTTTCCGGACGACCCCCGGGAGGCGTCGGCCGATCTGAGCTCCTTCGCGAACAACAGCATCATCGCCATGGGAGGGCTGGACGGCCCCTGCTTCCTGTGGAACCACATGATCGCCGACATCAGCACCCTGGACGACGCGCGCCGCACCGACTCTCCGGTCGCGGCACCCGAGGACGCCGCCCGAGTCATGGACACGCCCATCCGATGGTATATGGACTCCTGCGAGTCTCCCCCGGACGCCGATGAAGAAGGCTATATACCCCCTGTGTTCCACATGGACACCCAGGTTTTGGCCGGGGTCGACGCGGTCGTTGGCAACGCGCTGTCCAGCACGCGCTGGCTGGATTCCACACGCAACCTCGCTTTGGCGCTGGACACCACCATCGACTTCATCGGCTGCGTGAACGACGACAACAACGAGGTGTTCGACTATCTGCTCCATCTGATCCAGCAGATCCGCCTCTACATGAACTCGGTCGCCAAGCACGCGGACACCGTCACCTCCATCCAATGCATGGCGGTTCTGGTCGAGGCAACATGCGACGGCCCCATGCTGCTCAACCCCGTCCAGCTGATGCTCATCGTCTCCTGCGGCCTGTCGTTCGCGCAGTGGGACGACACCCGAGTCATTGCCTACGATGCTCTTGCCCGCGTCACCCGCGCCATGCGGGACCTGTCCCAGGAGGCCGACCAGGAGCCATCCAATCCGCTCGTCGTGACACGCAACGGAGAGACGCTCACCTTCCGCGATTGCGTCACCCGCGCGCAGATACGCTTCGGCAAGGCAGCCATACTCCTTAAGCATGATCTGCTCCGTATGTCGGGCGACGATGATGCGGCCGACGCGATGCTCCGGGAGAATCGGGGAATGACGCCTCTCGCCGACGCCTACGCCGCCAGGCTCCTCTCACAGGACAAGTGGGAGGAGCTGCGGCAGTTCAGCGCGTTGATGGAGCATGAGCACCCTGATCTGGCTCCCATTCTCTTCCCACCCGACCTCGTTCCTCTGGGATGGGGCTCCATGCACGACATGGCTCTGGTGGAATGCGATTGCCTTGATGAGTTGTTCGCCCGATACCGCCGTCGCATCATCGACTCCGGTCCCAAAACGGACAGCCCCCGCCTTGTCAGGATCCTGCGGGCCATGAGCGGCCCCCAGTGGCACGAGCAGGTGCGCCTGATCGTCCGCGAGTTCGAAATGGAGGACTCATGCGACGCCGCGCGCCCACGCAACGCCCTCTATGAGAAAATTCTTCTCGACAACCATCTATGCGAGCCCGCATGGCGCTACGCGAACGTTCACCCTGGAGCGCGTCTGACGCTGGCTCCCGTCTTCGCCCGCACCCATCCGCAGGACGCGCGTGAGACGATTCTGGGAAAGGCTGGGCTCGCCGACGAGTCCTTGCACGGCCTTGCCGACGACTCGATCAGCGACGGCACCATCATCCGCGCCATGAGGCGATACTCCACCGCGTTCGGCCGTCAGCAGGCGCGCGACCTCGCGAAGAGGATCCTACCGCACAGTGGGACACGGGCTCACCTCTGCCAGTGGCTGGCAGGATTCGTCAACTCAGGAACCGAATAACGGCGGCGGACGTTACAACTCGAATCCAAGCTCCTTGGCCGCCGCGGTGGGGACGGGATCCTCGCACCAGTAGTCCATCAGATTGTCATCCGATGTCAGCGAACGGATCTGCGCCTGATCGATATAGACCTCACCACTGAGATGGTCCGTCTCATGCTGGAATATGCGCGCGGGCCATCCATGAAGACGCTCCTCATGGGCGATGCCCTCTTCGTCCTGCCACCGTGCCGCGATGTCGAGCCACCGGCGCCGGACGGCCTGATACCCTTCGAAGCTCAGACATCCTTCATAGAAGCTCCG
>NZ_CASEXV010000086.1 GCF_949292005.1 uncultured Bifidobacterium sp.
CGCCATGGGAGGCATTCTGGCCGGCGGGGCCGCAGGCCGGCGCATCGGCAGGGATACCGACGACGGCACGGGCGCCCCCGAGACGGACGTCCCTGACACGGGCACCTCCGACACGAAAGCCCCGGACGCAGACGCTGCGACAACTGCCGGACCGGCGCAGACGCCCCGGAATGGCGCCCCGCACATCGGCGCGACGGGACCGGAGGGACGGCAATGATCATCGTCACAACGCTATTGGGCGGTCTCGGCGCCGTCTGCCGGTTCCTCATCGACACGGCGATCAACAAACGGAACCGTCTGACGATCCCCCTGGGCACGATCGTCGTGAACGTGACCGCATGCCTCCTCATGGGTCTGCTCACCGGATGGACCCTGTCCCACGCGGGGTCCGACGGGGTGCGAACCCTTCTCGGCTCCGGCTTCCTCGGAGGATATTCGACCTTCAGCACCGCCAGCGTGGAGGGGGTGCGCCTTCTTCGCTCCGGACGGACGGTGGAGGGTATCGTCCATACCGGAGGGATGCTGGTGATCAGCCTTGCGGCCACGCTGGCAGGATACGCGCTGACGATCTGCCCCCCACCGAACTGACCCCGCTGCCTATGCGCATGCGCGGGCGTGATGTGCAGTCGCTATGCGCGGTCGCGGCGTGCGGTCACGATATGCGGTCGCAGCGTATGAGCGTGGCAATGTGCCTGACGTATTGCGTGGTCCGCGCCGCGAAGCACCCCGATATCAACGGGGTCCGACACGTCGACCGGCTACGGACACACCCTCGCGGATTACGCCATACAATATGGATGACGTTGGCGGCCAATGGGGGCCTGCCATTCGACATAGTGGAAGGACCTCACGATGAAATCCGTGCGCATCCATGGACAGAATGACATCCGCATCGAGGACGCACCCCGGCAGGACCCCGGCCCCGACGAGATTCAGATCCGCGTGAAATACTGCGGAATCTGCGGAAGCGACCTGCACGCCTACCTCGAGGGCTGGGGGCTTCCGACCCAGCCCCATCCCCTGACCGGCCGGACGCTGCCGATAACGCTGGGCCATGAGTTCTCCGGAGAGATCACGGCCATCGGCTCGGGCGTCACGGATCTGGCCGTGGGCGACGCCGTGGCGGTCGAGCCTCTCATCGCCTGCGGAAGCTGCGACAACTGCCGGGCCGGCAACTACAACTTCTGCGATCGCGCTCAGGCCGCCGACGGCGCCGGCAACTTCCTCGGATTCTCCCAGGATGGCGGAATGGCCGAATACGCGAACGTCAAGGCGAGGTTCGCCCATATGATGCCCTCCGGGCTGCCCTTCCAGCTCGGCGCCCTCGCGGAACCGACGGCCGTCGTCTATGAGGCCCTCAAAAAGAGCCATCTCAGGGCTGGCCAGACCGTGGCCGTCATGGGAGCCGGACCCATCGGACTGCTCACGGCCATCCTCGCCAGAATCGCGGGGGCCACGCGAATCTACATATCCGACGTGTCGGATGTGCGACTTGCGAAGGCCCGCGAGCTGGGATTCGACCACGTGATCAACCCGCTGCAGGAGGACGTCGTTGCGGCCATCCGCGCCGAGGAACCCCATGGAGTGGACATCGGCTTCGAGGCGGCGGGGGTGCAGGCCACTCTCGACACCGCGCTGAAGGTCACCAAACGGACGGGGATCGTTCAGATCGTAGCCCTGTTCGGCAAGCCCGTCAGCATCAACCTCACCGACGACGTGATCATGCAGGGCATCGACATCATCGGAACGCTGTGCTACAACAACAGCTTCCCAGCGGTCCTGCGCATCATCGATTCGCACCGGGACCAGTTCGCCCCGCTCGTCACCAAGGTCATCGGCCTCGACGACGCGCTCGAGAAGGGGATACTGGCGTTGTCATCCGACAAGACCCAGGTCAAGATCATGGTCTCTCCAGAGGCGTGATTCCACCGGAATGGTCCCGCGGATGAGATTCCCCGGACCCTATGCGGGACCGTCCTCCATTGCGGGCTTTCCGCAACCGCAGGCCTCCCCCGACAGATGACACTCCGCAACGGTATCGCTGGCGGCGATATGCCATGGGGATTCGTTCCCACGCCGATCCCCATGGCTAGGATGAGCACTATGAACGAATCCTCACCGTGGATTAACCCCCTGCGCGATCCACGCGATCTCCGCATGCCACGGATCGCCGGCCCGTGCAGTCTGGTCATCTTCGGCGTCACCGGAGACCTGTCCCGCAAGAAGCTTCTCCCCGCGGTGTACGATCTGGCCAATCGCGGGCTCCTTCCCCCCAGCTTCGGACTCATCGGATTCGCCCGACGGGACTGGACCACGGAGCATTTCGTCGACTTCGTCAAGGACGCCGTCCGGGATCGGTGCCGCACCCCCTTCAAGGAGTCGACCTGGTCCAACCTCATCCACGGCATCCGCTTCGTCCAGGGAACGTTCGACGATCCCGCCGCCTTCGACCGGCTGAGCGACACCGTCGCCGAACTCGACCGCGACCGTGGAACGCGCGGGAACCACGCGTTCTACATGTCGGTCCCCCCCAAGGCCTTCCCGATCGTCTCGAAGCAGCTCGCGGCATCGGGACTGGCGAGATCCGACAAGGACGCATGGCGCCGCGTCATCATCGAGAAGCCCTTCGGGCATGACCTCACCAGCGCGAAGGAGCTCGACCGCGTCGTCTCCGAGGTGTTCGACCCGAACTCCGTGTTCCGCATCGACCACTATCTGGGCAAGGAGACCGTCCAGAACATCCTTGCTCTGCGCTTCGCGAACTCCATGTACGAGCCCATCTGGAACTCCAACTACGTGGACCATGTGCAGATCACCATGGCCGAGGACATCGGCATCGGCGGGCGCGCCGGATACTACGACGGAATCGGCGCGGCGCGCGACGTCATCCAGAACCATCTTCTGCAGCTCATGGCGCTGACCGCGATGGAGGAGCCGGTGAGCTTCTCCGCCGCGGACCTCACCGCCGAGAAGACCAAGGTGCTCTCCGCCGTTCGTCTGCCGAAAGACCTGTCATTGAACACCGCCCGCGGACAGTACGGGCCCGGCTGGCAGGGCTCTCACAGGGCGGTCGGATATCTGGACGAGAAGGGCATCGACCCCTCCAGCACCACCGAGACCTACGCCGCCATCCGACTGGATGTGGATACCCGGCGCTGGGCCGGCGTCCCGTTCTATCTGCGCACCGGGAAACGCCTCGGCAAGCGCGTCACCGAAATCGCCGTCATCTTCAAGCGGGCACCCCACCTGCCCTTCGAGCAGACCGCTGTGCGAGAGCTGGGCAACAACGCCATCGTCATCCGCGTCCAGCCCGATGAGGGCGTCACCATGCGCTTCGGCGCGAAGGTTCCGGGCGGAACCGCGATGGAGGTGCGCGACGTCTCCATGGACTTCAGCTACGGCCGGTCCTTCACCGAAAGCTCCCCGGAGGCCTACGAGCGCCTGATACTCGACGTGCTGCTGGGCGACCCGCCGCTGTTCCCCACCACCGAGGAGGTCAATCTCAGCTGGAGGATCCTCGATCCGATAGAGGAGTTCTGGGCGACGCTGGGACAGCCGCAATCGTATCGTTCGGGAACCTGGGGGCCGTCGGAGGCCGACAAGATGCTGGCGCGAGACGGACGCCACTGGAGGATGCCATGATCATCGATATGCCCAACACCCGCACCCGCGAGATCGCCGGCAAGATCGACGAGCTTCACAAGGAGCGCGGCGAATCAGCCACCGGCAGGGTCCTCACCCTGCTCATCTCCACCGAGGCATCCGAGCTCGAACGTGCGCTCGAAGTCGCCAACACCGCGAGCCGCGAGCATCCCTGTCGCGTCATAGCGGTGGTGCCCGACCTGAACCCCAATCCGGACGAGGACACCGATGAGTCGAACCTCAACGCGCAGGTTCGCTTCGGAGCCGATGCGGGCGCCGGAGAGATCATCATCCTGTGGCCGCGCAATGGGCTGGTCTCCCATCCGGACACCCTCGTCATACCATTGCTGGTTCCGGACGCCCCCGTGGTCGCGTGGTGGCCCACGAACCCGCCATCGAACCCCTCGAAGGACCTCATCGGGGCAATGGCGCGCAGCCGGATCACCGATGCGATGCTGGCCACCAACCCCGAGGCGACGATGGAGCGCCTGCGGCGCAACTGGTCGCCCGAGGACATCGACCTTTCATGGACGCGGCTGACC
>NZ_CASEXV010000087.1 GCF_949292005.1 uncultured Bifidobacterium sp.
GCCTGGATCTCGGCGAGGATGGCGGGATCGGAGGTGATGTCGACCGTGTCGAATTCGATTCCCTGCCGTGTCAGCTGACGCTTCGTCGCCTCGCACTGCGGGCACCGCGGCTTGGTGTACACGGTGACGTTTGTGGTTTCCTCGGTCATGGTCTCCTCTTTCCATTCGCGTCCGGCGGTCGTTTCGTGTCGCCGCGGTTCGAATTGCTAGATTACATGGATGTTGTTTGTCGTCAATGCCCCACAGGTAGTGGCGTGTCGTATCGTCTGATACTAAATATAGTGGTTTCCTTGGATTTCAGCCTTTATCGGATTATTCGCCTCCGTGGCCCCGCGCGTGAATGTCTGATATATCACATCGAGGTGGTCGATGATGGCCGCCGCGGTCGATCGGCGGATGGTTCGGGGTCCCGTATCGCTCGGCCGCCCTCATTGGCTCCGTTGCCCGTCATTGTTCGCCGTGGGGGGATACCCCATCCTGAGACAGGTGTGCGTGGACGGCTCCCGGTAGACTGGTGGCCGTATGGCCGCGTCTTCCGTCGTGAGGAGGGCGGGTCAGGGATATCGATTCGAAAGGCGTCGCAATGGCCGTTGAGGCAACAGCAAACATCGGGGTCGTCGGACTGGCGGCCATGGGATCCAATCTCGCCCGGAACCTGGCGAGGCATGGCAACACGGTCGCGCTTTACAACCGTCACGTCGAGCGCACGGAGAAGCTTGTCAGGGAGCATGGGGACGACGGCGTTTTCGTGCCGTCCTCGACCGTGGAGGATTTCGTCGCGTCGCTGAAGCGGCCGCGCACGGCGATCATCATGGTCAAGGCCGGTGCACCCACCGACGCCGTCATCAACGAGCTTGCCGATGCGATGGAGCCGGGCGACATCATCGTCGATGGCGGCAACTCGTATTTCGAGGACACCATTCGCCGCGAGAAGGCGATTCGCGCGCGTGGGCTCCACTTCGTGGGATGCGGCGTCTCCGGTGGTGAGGAGGGGGCGCTTAACGGACCGTCCCTCATGCCCGGCGGAACCGAGGAGTCGTGGCGCACTTTGGGGCCCATCCTCACCTCCATCGCCGCGGTGGCGGATGGACAGCCCTGCGTGACGCATATTGGCGAGAACGGCGCCGGCCATTTCGTCAAGATGGTCCATAATGGCATCGAATACGCGGATATGCAGCTAATCGCCGAAAGCTATGATCTTATGCGTCGCGGATTGGGTCTGGAACCCGCCGAGATCGGCGATGTGTTCGCCGCGTGGAACACCACCGAGCTCAACTCCTATCTCATCGAGATCACTGCCGACGTGCTTCACGAGGTGGACAAGGCGACTGGCCGTCCGCTGGTGGATGTGATCGTCGACCATGCCGGCATGAAGGGCACCGGAACATGGACCGTCCAGACGGCCCTGACCTTGGGCGTCCCCGTCACGGGCATCGCCGAGGCGGTGTTCGCGCGCGGACTGTCAAGCCAGACGGAGCAGCGTGCGGCCGCGGCGAAGGCCGGTCTGTCGGGCCCCAAGGCCCGTCTGCGTGTGTCGGATTCCGATCGGGACGCCCTGATCGAGGACATCCGCCATGCGCTGTATGCCTCCAAGATCGTCGCGTACGCGCAGGGATTCGACGAGATCATGTCCGGTGCCAAGGAATACGGCTGGAACATCGATTTGGCCGCCGTCGCGCGCATCTGGCGTGGTGGCTGCATCATCCGCGCCCAGTTCCTTAATGTCGTCTCCGACGCATTCGAATCGGGCGACGCCGACGTGTCGCTGCTGTTCGCGCCTTACTTCCGCAAGGCCGTGGATGAGGCGCAGGAATCGTGGCGTCGGGTCGTGGCGAAGGCCGTCGAGGGGGGCCTTCCGGTTCCCGCATTCTCCAGCTCGCTGGCGTATTACGACGGGCTGCGCTCCGACAGGCTTCCCGCTGCTCTTATTCAAGGCCAGCGCGACTTCTTTGGAGCGCATACCTATGGTCGCGTCGACCGTCCGGGAGCCTTCCACACGCTGTGGGCTCAGGAGGGGCGTCCCGAGATCGAGGCGTGACACCCTCAGCGGGGTTTGGCGGACCGGCGTCGTCGGACTGACGCCGGTCCGGTTACTCAGGTTCTCGTGTGTTCCTCCGGTGTCCTTTAGTGGCTACGGTGTTCTAGGAACGGCGCGAGGTCCTCGACCGCGCGGGTGACGCGTTGGGGGATCTCGGGGTCGGTCACGGTGTCCCCATCGAAATCCGCAGACGTGGCGAACACCGCGGTGGGAGCCGTATAGGAGTGCAGGAAGGCGAACAGCGGCCTGAGCACATGGTCGATCATCAGCATGTGCCGGGGGCTTCCGCCGGTCGCCATGAGGAGAACGGGCTTTCGGTTGAAGGGCCGTTGCCGCACGATGTCCATGAAATGCTTGAACATCCCCGGATATGAACCGCGGTAGGTGGGGATGGACACGACAAGCACGTCGGACTCCTCCACGGCGGTCAGCGCGCGCTCGGCGGTCTCGTCCACATCCTCGCGGCTGATGGCTCCCGTCAGGCCGGGACCCAGATGATAGACGTCCACTCTTTCGACCGTGGCGTCGTAGCGACTGCTCAGCTCGTCCACGGCCAATTCCGCCAGTCTCTGCGATGTGGATGTCGCGCTGGGGCTCGCCCCGAGAACAACAACCCTCAATGCCGTCGTACCGTTCACTGCTCCTCCTTTGGTGCATGCGCTGCCTGTGCCTCTTGAGAGGGGCATACGGGGGGCACAACATTGCCGTCCCGGACGAACCACTCGCCCCACTCGGTGATGTCGTTGAGAACGGGGGCCAGCGCCCGTCCCGCGTCCGTTAGGGAGTACCGGACCTTAAGGGGTCTGTCCTGACTAACCGTGCGGATGATGAGTCCTTCGGACTCCAGTTGTTTGAGCCGCCTCGACAGTGACGCGTCGCTGAGGTTCTCCGCGAAGCGGGAGATCTCGGTGAAGGTCGTGCACCCTTTCGCCAGAGACTGGATGATCAGTCCGCTCCACCGCTGGCCGATGATGGACATCGCCGCGACGAAGGAGGGACAGGCCTCGATGGGACGATCGTGCGCCCCGGAGTCGATCCGTGGTTGTTGCGTTGCCATACGTGTCCATTCCTCCTGCGCATGGAGGCGTGCCCCCATGGCCTTCTCTGCCGTTTATGCCGGCACTGTCTTGTGATTGCCGCTGTCACGTTACTGCCACTGACATCTCTAAAGTAGCTTTCTTTTTGAAAGTTTTCCAGTGGTTTGCGCGTAGGGTAAATCGGCGGGATTCCATCAACGGAATTGATCGTCGCTATCCGCATCGTCGGCAGTGATGATGCTGGCGCTGTGCGAGGAGCTCTAGAGGAGCGCCGTTGCCCTCGTCGTCATCCAGAGAGTCTGTGACGCACCGGTTGTGAAGGATGCGGGAGTGTCCGGATCGTTCGGATGCCGCAAAGCGCGCGCCAACGCGTCGATTTTCCCTTCGCCCGCGGTGAGCATCCAGGACCGCTCGCTTCTCGACAGCACAGGGACGGTCATGCTCAGACGTCGGGCCGGTGGCTTGGGGGAGTGGTCTACGCCTACGACGAGCCGGTCGCGGATGGCAATCTGCGGATGCCCGGGGAACAGCGATGCATAGTGTCCATCGGGGCCCATGCCAAGGATGAGGAGATCCATGCGGGGAGCGTCGCCCAGCTCGTGACGAAGCTCGTTCTCATACGACAGCGCGGCCTTGTCGAGAACATCACGCGTGGTTTCCTCGTCCGCGGAATCCGCCTCGCGCGGGTCTCGTGTGTCGGCGGGCATCTCGTGGATGTTCGTGTCGGGAAGGCCGTGTTTGTCGCATAGATGGTCGAGAAGGCGCGTGCGCGCCTGCAGGGCGTTGCGGTCGGGGTCGTTCCGTCCGACGAAACGCTCATCCGCCCACCAGAAGTGGACGAGCCTCCAGTCGATCGCGTCCACAAGCGGATCGGACGCCATGTCGTCCATCATCCGAAGTGCGTCGGATCCCCCGGTCAGGGCCAGATCGAAGCGCTGACTTTCATCCGCCGCAGCTGGGCACTGCTCGTCAAGAATCGTCAGAAGGGTCCGATGCGCGGCC
>NZ_CASEXV010000088.1 GCF_949292005.1 uncultured Bifidobacterium sp.
AGTCGGTGCGACAACGCCGAAACCATCATGTCACGCAGATCATCATCACCCGGCAATGGAGACCTGTGAACCATCAGGGAGGTGGAACCTGCGATCGGCAGATCGGATTGGGCGATCGACGTATTCATCCCCACTCCCACCACGACGCCGGCCAGCGACTCATCCAAGGGAACGATCTGGACAAGGATGCCACCCATCTTCAGACCGTCGCAAAAGATATCGTTGGGCCATTTCAGCGCCATGGAGCAGTCATCGTGCGTGGGGAGGGCGCCACAGCATCCGACGACGTCATCCACCGCGTCAAGCGCCGCCAAGCCCGACAGAAGGGAAATCCACCCATTGACGGATGGGTCGGAGACCACCGACCACGGCATGACGCCGACGTACGAGACCATCATCGACCCATGGGGGCGCTCCCTCCACGGTCGCCCCAGCCGACCATGCCCGCCGGTTTGGGAATCCGCGACGACGACCAAGTCGGGGAATCCGTCATACGCGCGACCATCCACCCCACCCTTCGCGAGCACTCTCACGGCCACGCTGTTCGTGGAATCGGTTTGTCTGAACAGCAGAACGTCGACGCCCGAAGCAACGGTTCTTGGCAGACGCAGGCCCGCCAATCCGCGCGCCGCGACCACATCGTCACCACGTGCCGGCGCACCGGATCCACGGGACGGAAGCCCCGACAAGGCCTCGGAAAAACTGTTGCATTCCATGACGACCAGACTACCCGCGTGGTCATTCCATGGCCGCGTCCGTGGGGGATCAGTACAATGCCAGCCATGACCTCTGTCTCACATGGACCCCGTTCGACGACGAGGTCGTCGAGGGCCAGTGCGACGGGAATCGGCCGCCTGCGTGCGGTGCTCACCTGGGCCGTCGTCGTCGCCGCGTGTCTGTGGCTCGCTCTGTGCACCGCCGTGGGGCCTTTGTACTGGAAGGACGCCTCGATCGCGAACTTCTCATGGATCAACGCCGCCTGCGGCATAGCGTCCTTGGGAATCTATCTGGGAATCGTGGTGTCCTTGGTCCGGCACGCGCGATGCACCACGAAACGGCGGCATCATCGGACCCTACGGACCGCGCTGGACCGTATCCCGCTTCCCGCCGTTCACGGGGAAAAAGCCGGAGTCGTCCTGGGTCGGGCCGTTGTCCGCGGGAGCGATGCCGCCTGGAAAATCCTCCTGATACTCCTTCTCGGCTGGGCATGGGTTCCCGTGGCGCTTGTGTCGGCCTTCGGAGCCGACATCTTCTCGCAGTTCAAGGAGTTCAGCTGGTCATGGAACCAATGGACGGGAGTGCAGCAGCCCTACATCGGATTCTTCTCCTTCGTCCCCATGGACATCTATCCCACGGCCCATTATCTGTGGCCCACCCACGCGACCTATCTGACGGACCAGCACAACATCGTGCTGACGATCGTCTATGGGGCCACCGGAGCCGCGTCCCGCTTCCTCACCGGCGGCAACGACTGGGGACTCGCCACCCTATCGCTGCTGCAGCTGGTGTTCGCCGCGTTCTGTCTCGCATCCGCCTCGAACAGATTCCTCAACGCGCCCTGGCGCGGATCCGTTGGACTCTGGCGGACCGAGACCCGCCATCCGGGACGTCCAGAGCTCGGTCCGTCGGAGGGTGTCCCCGTAAGCCTCACCCATCCCGAATATGGTCTATCCCATCCGTGGACGACGCCGGTGCGCGTCTGGAACGGCCATCCGTCACGCCCCCGTTCGCGGGATTTCGCAGGTCCGGGAATGCGGGTACTCATCCTCGCGTTCTTCCTGACATGTCCTCTCGTCGTGTTCAGCACGATCTCGCTGACCAAGTCCCCGCTTTTCGCCTTCGCATTCACCTGGTGGTTCTCGATCGGATACGAGATTCGGCGCACATCGCGAGATCGCGCGCACTCCGGATCCTCATGCCGTCTGCGCCGCTCCTCCCTGGTGGAGCTGGTCCTGTCTACCGCGGTGATGATCGTCAGCGCCAAATACGCCTGGTACATCGTTCTTCTCACCACCGTCACCGCCATGCTCGCCGATAAGACGCACCGCCGGGACGTCCTCATCGGTATGGCCGTCCCCGCGGTCCTGATTCACGGAGCCATCGTCCTTCTTATCGCGCAGGGCGTCATCATCAACGGAGACCCCATCGAAAGCCGCGGCGTGCAGCTGCAGCAGATAGCGCGGATAGCCCAGAGAAACCCGAGCGCCATACCCGCGAAGGCGCGAACCGAGATATCCGCCATCTTCAACCTCGATCAGATGGCCGAGTCGTACACCCCATATGACGCGGACCCCGTGAAATCATCGGGGATACAGTCCAAGAAGGTGAGCTACCGCTGGCGTTCAGTCACGAAGGAGGACCTGTCACGGTTCAATGACGCATGGCTGCGCATCGTGGTCGCGGATCCGGTGACGGCCACCGACGCGTTCCTCGCGAAAAGCTTCGGCTATTTCAACGTCACGGACAATCCTTATGTGTCCATGGACTACTACATCGACAATGACTACGTGCGCAACTCCACAGATTGGCTCGGGCACTGGAACGCATCCGGACGCGCGGGACTGATGCGCGCGGTCCGCTCATGGAGCCGGATTCCCGTGCTGGGGTGGATCGTCCATGGGAATCTCTACGTCACGCTGACACTACTTATCGGTGCCGCCGAGGTCGTTTTGCACCGCTGGAGATCACTGGCTTGGCACATCCCACTTCTTGCGCTGATGGGAGTGATGATCATGGCTCCCGCCAACAACTTCGAAAGACATATGCTGCCGGTGGTCTTCGTCTTCCTCTTCCTCTGCCTCCAATTCCATCGGGAGTCGCACGTGCGCAAGCCGGGGGAAGCCGGCCGTCCGCGCGGGAACGGGGAGGACTGATATGGCAGGACATGGCGATTTTCTCGACTTGGTCGGTCGCTTCACCGTACGGCGTCGTCATCAGACCCCCGACGAGGACGTACCCGACGACAGGCTTCATTCGATCATCTTTGAATGCCTGACCGACGGCATCGCCGACGACCGCGTCGTGTCTCTTATGCATGTCATGGGCTGGAACGACGAGGACACCTGCATGGCGGCGGCCGGGAAGGTCCCGTCCGACGCCCGCGACGCCGAACGGGACCTTGGTGATGTCATGAGGTCCCACGGGGTCGGTCTTATCCTCAGCGGCATGAGGTCGGGCTGGATGGTCGCGGTGGGCGCCGCGCGCGAGTCTCAGACCGTGGAGGACGCCTTCGCCGCCCTCGCGGGCTTCTTCGACGACGGATCGCCGGTGTGTCTGGGAGATATGGGGCGGTCGGCGCACGGCGCGTCGTCATCCATCAGAGGGGTGCTCTCCGCGCTGCGCACGATACCGGCCGTGCCCGATCTCCCGCGTGTGATCCGCTCATGCGACGTCCTCCCCGAACGCGCGCTTCTGGGCGACGAGGACGCCCGCCACCAGCTGTATGAGACCGTCTACTCCGCATTACGCGAGGGCGGACCGCTCAATCCCAACCTTCCGACCGTCGACGCCTTTCTCCGTCTGGGAGGGTCCCTCGATGCCACCGCCAGACATCTCAAGGTCCATCCCAACACCGTCCGATATCGACTCAAACGCATCGCCACAACAACGGGCTGGGACGCGACCGACCCGCGCGAGGCCTACGTTCTGCGCACAGCCTTGGCCATTGGACGAATATACGACGCGTCGGGATCCCATCCCGCGGAGCCGGCCGTATAGACGGCATCCACAGGACATGAGACTCCACGGACCAGCGTGGACACCCGACGATGCCGACCCGACGACACGGTCCAACAACGTCGAAAGAACCCCCATCGAATCCGAAGCAGGAGTTGACGAACTTCCTGTGCCGGAGCCGCTGGGGGTCCAGGGGGAATGACGCGGATGCGTCTTCTCGGTCTCTCAGGCCAGTGTGGCCGGATCGAGCGGGATTCCCGGTCCCATAGTGGACGTGAGCGTAGCCTTCGAGATGTAGCGTCCCTTCACGGTCGCTGGCTTGAGGCGCTTGACCTCGTCGGCCACGGCCTTGAAGTTCTCATCAAGCGCGCTCTCATCGAACGAGAGCTTGCCGACAAGGAAAGAGAGGTTTCCGTGCTTGTCGACGCGGAATTCGATCTTCCCGCCCTTGATGTCCTTCACCGCTTTGGTGACGTCCATCGTAACGGTTCCGGTCTTGGGATTCGGCATCAGACCACGAGGTCCGAGCACGCGTCCCAGCCGTCCGACCTTGCCCATCATGTCCGGGGTGGCGACCACGGCGTCAAAGTCGAGGAAGCCGTCCTGCACCTTGGCGACGAGATCGTCATCACCAACGATGTCCGCTCCGGCCTCCGTGGCCTCGGTGGCCTTAGGACCGCGGGCGAAGACGAGGACCTTGGCGGTTTTGCCGGTTCCGTGGGGAAGGTTCACCACGCCGCGCACGAGCTGATCCGCCTTGCGGGGATCCACGCCCAGACGGTACACGACCTCGACGGTCTCGTCGAAACCACGCTTGGGCATGCTCTTGAGCAGGGCGATTGCCTCGGGAGCGGTGTAGAGGTTGTTGCGATCGACCTTCTCGGCCGCCTCGCGGTACTTCTTCGAATACTGCTTGGCCATCTGTCCTTCTCCTCTCAGTCCGTGACCGTGATGCCCATCGAACGGGCGGTGCCCGCGATGATTTTCATTCCGGCCTCGACGTCACGTGCGGAAAGATCCGGCATCTTGATTTCCGCGATCTCGCGGACCTGCGCCTTGGTGACCGTGCCGACCTTGTGCGTCAGCGGGTTCTCGGTGCCCTTGTCAATACCGGCGGCCTTGAGAAGCAGAGCCGCGGCCGGCGGGGTCTTGAGGATGAAGGTGAACGAGCGATCCTCGAAAACCGTGATCTCCACGGGGACGATCTGGCCCATCTTGTCCTGCGTGGCCGCATTGTAGGCCTTGCAGAACTCCATGATGTTCACGCCATGCGATCCCAGCGCAGGACCTAGAGGCGGAGCCGGATTGGCCTTGCCCGCCTGGATCTCGAGCTTGATCAGCGCTGAGACTTTCTTCTTGGGAGCCATACTATGGTTCTTCTTTCTATCAGCGGTGCGAACGGTCCACGCCAAGACCGGCCGAAGCCGAACCCCGCCGGGCCCTCCCGCAACGGATGTTACCGTGCCTACACCTTGCGGACGAACCGCATGCACAAGCTTCACTATTATGGCCGCCGACACGGACATCGTTCCAAGGACACGCCGAAGACCTCATGGTGTCATGCGGATATGAATCAGGGCCCCCGGGAACCAACCCGGAAAGACCCTGAGATAAAGGAAAAAAACGGTTAGGACAGCTTCTCGACCTGATTGAATCCCAACTCGACCGGGGTATCACGACCGAAGATCGACACAAGAACCGTGAGTTTCTGCGTCGCCGGCTCGATGTCGGACACCATGGCGGGCATGGTCTCGAATGGTCCATCCGTAACGGTGACCTGATCACCCACAGCGTAGGAAACCTCGACCTTGCGCTCCTTCGTGGCCGTGGGCTTGTCTCCGGCCGCGCGAAGCGCCTCCGCGGCGATCATCGGGGCCATCATCGTGACGACCTCCTTGGTGCTCAGCGCGGCAGGCTCCCTGGATGGCCCTACGAAGCCGGTGACGCCCTCGGTGTCACGCACGATGCGCCGCGCCTCCTCGTCGGGATTCATCCTGATAAGGACATAACCCGGCACCCTGACGCGGGTAACGACCTTGCGGCCCTTCTCCGTGTGCTGTTCGACCTCCTCCATGGGAACCTCGACCTGGAAGATGTTCTCCTCCATCCCGTAGTTCTGCACACGGGATTCGATGTTCGCCTTGACGCGCTTCTCGTAACCGGAATACGTGTGGAGGACATACCAGTGGCCCGGCAGCGACCTCAGACTGTTTCTGAACTCATCGACGGCCTTGGAGCCCGCGTCCACCGGCTGCTCAGGCTCCTGATTCCCCTCCTGCGCGGCTACCGGCTCCTTGGAGACGGCCCCGGTCTGCGCGGGCACCTCCGCGGTCACATCGGCCTCGGCCTGCGCGGGATTGAGTTCTTCAGACATTCACACACCTTCGATTCGTCGTATCAGCCAAACATCCATAGGACAAGCTTGCCCAGCCCAAAGTCCATCGCCGTGACCAGCCCCATGAGAATCAGCACGAAGACGAACACCGCGAAGGACCACGCAAGAAGCTCCTTGCCTGTGGGAGTCACGACTTTAAGGAGCTCGTCGACCGTCTGTCTGATGAACCTTCCAATGCGCGCGAACACATTGATTTTGGCGACCTTGGGCTTGGAAGCCTTGACGGTCTTATCCGTATCCTGGTCCTTCGCCTTCGCCATTGTCATCCCTCACTCGGCCGGTCTGTCTCACTGTATTTGCAGGGACGGCGGGACTCGAACCCACAACCTACGGTTTTGGAGACCGTTGCGCTACCAATTGCGCCACATCCCTAGGGCTGCCGTTCCGCCCAAGCACTCTGCGCACGAACAAAACCGCCAAGGAGCCATACTAGCGGGTGGCTACGATTTCGTCCAATCCCCGAGGGCGTCACGCGCACCCGCCGGCCTCACACGCTGGAACACGCCAACCGCAGTACGGCACGATCCGCAACGGCGCTGGGACGACCAGAGGACGAGAGACCGGAGAGACAAACCGGAAAACCGCCAGCCTACCGGGTCTACCTCGCCCACTGCGCGAAACGTCGCATTCCCTCCGCCAAATCCTCGTCGGACAGCGCATATGAGAATCTGAGGAACCCGGGAGCCCCGAAGGCCTCTCCGGGAACCGCGGCGATATGCGCCTCCTGGAGAAGAAGCGAGGACAGCATGGCGGAGGAGTCAACCTGCGAATGGTTGGGGCCCACCCGTCGTCCAAGAAGTCCACGGACATCGGCGAACGCGTAGAACGCGCCTCGTGGGGTGGGGCATACCACGCCAGGTACGTCGTTGAGATCCGCCACGATGGCACGTCGCCGCCGGTCGAAAGCCTCGCGCATCGAGGCCACCGCGTCCAGCGGTCCACGCACCGCCTCGAGCGCGGCCCGCTGCGGAACGTTCGACACATTCGAGGAAAGGTGGCTTTGAAGTTTGACGGCAGCCGCACGAACCGGATCCGGCGCGATCATCCATCCAACACGCCAGCCTGTCATGGCATAGGTCTTCGCCACACCGTTGAGCACTATCAACTGATCGCGCACCTCGGGAACCCTCTCGCCCACATAGGCGGTGTGCGCGCCGTCATAGTTCAGATGCTCGTAGATCTCATCGGAGACGACCCAGACATGATGGTCGACGGCCCACCGGCCAATGGCCTCGATTGTTTCCGCGCTCCACACCGCTCCCGTCGGATTGCACGGCGAGTTGACCACCACGGCGCGGGTGCGTGCGGTCCGAGCGGCCTCAAGATCCTCCACACGCGGCTCGAACCCCCCCTCCGGATCGGACCGCACGATCACCGGAACACCACCGGCAAGGCGCACGGCCTCCGGGTAGCTCGTCCAATATGGCGCGGGGATGATGACCTCATCACCGTCGTTGAGAAGCACCTGGAAGGTCTCATACACCGCCTGTTTGCCACCGTTTGTCACAACCACCTGCGAGGGGTCCACGGCGTAGCCGGAATCGCGGAGCGTTTTCGCCGCGATGGCCTCACGCAACTCGGGAAGACCGGGAGTGGGCGTGTACCGATGGTTGCGCGGATCGCGGCAGGCCCGCACGGCGGCCTCCACAACGTAGCCGGGAGTCGGAAAATTCGGCTCGCCCGCTCCAAAACCGATGACGTCGACTCCCTCGGCCTTCATGGCCTTCGCTTGAGAATCAACAGCCAACGTGGCGCTTGGGGCCACGGAATCGATACGATCACTAACCACACGCCAGTCAGACCCAGTCATGGAATCAACTCTATAACCGAGGTCGGAGAATCACACGCCGCGCACCGCCGCGTCACACGGCCGGACGTGGCTTGTTGACGACCAGAACAAGATCGTCGCGATGAACAACGGGATGAACGTACTCCGCGCCGAGATCACGCCTCAACTGCGTCGTCCGTCTTCCCGCCATTCGTGGAATCTCCTCGGAATCGAAACCCGACAGACCCTTCGCGAGATGACGGCCATTCTCGTCGTCCACCCACACCGGGTCCCCCGCGGAGAAGTCCCCGGACGTGCCCACCACGCCGGCTGCGAGAAGACTGGCCCGCCCCGAGGCGAGAGCCGCGGCGGCGCCGGCGTCGGCGACGATGCTCCCCCGCGGCTCGGCGGCGAACCCGATCCACAACCGACGAGAGGAGCCACGATGACGTATGGGCGCGACGACCGTCCCCACCGGATCTCCCATCACCGCGGGGCCCGCATCGGCGGCTGAAGCCAGAACCGTCGGAATTCCCGACACGGCCGCAATCCGCGCCGCCTCGATCTTCGTGACCATACCGCCCGTGCCGACGCCCGACCCGCTTCCAGCCACATCGACCTTCTGGAGAATCTCGACGACATCCGGCACGTAGCCGATTCTGCGCGCACCCGGCGAGGACGGCGGGGCCGTGTACAGCCCATCCACGTCGGTGAGGAGCACAAGAGCATCCGCACGGACGATGTTCGCCACCAACGCCGAGAGATGATCATTGTCGCCGAATCGAATCTCGTTGCTGGCCAGCGCGTCGTTCTCATTGACGATCGGCACAACCCCAAGGTCAAGCATCCGCGACAAAGTCCGCTGCGCATTGCGGTACTGGGCGGCGTGGATCGTGTTCTGCGCGGTGAGAAGAATCTGACCGACGCGTATCGAATATTTGGCGAAGGCGCTTTCGTAATGCGCCATCAGCAGCCCCTGACCAACGGACGCGGTCGCCTGCTGGGTCACCATATCCGTGGGACGCTCGTCAAACCCCAGCAACCCGAAGCCCGCGGCGATGGCTCCAGACGAGACGACGACGACCCGCGCACCCGACATCCGCGCGTGCGCGACGGCCCCGACGAGACCTCTCAGACGCCTGACGTCAAGATGTCCGGAATCGTCGGTCAGAGAGCTGGAGCCTATCTTCACCACGATCGTCCGAGCCTGAGCCACCCGAGACCGGACCTCATCCTCTGTGGGAACGGTCACCGCCCATCATCCTCCCCGCGTCCCACGATGGCCTGCTCGTCATGGGGATCGTCGTTGACACGGGGGTCGGCCCAGTGCCCCGCTTTACGCTCCTTCATCATGGCCTCTCGGACCGCGGCCTTCGCGTCCATCATCTGGTGGTAGTCGCGGCGGCGCTCGGCGTTCGTGCGACGATGCGCACGGGTATCGGTCTCCTCAAGACGCAGATCCTGGCCACGGGAACCCAACTGGCCACCGTCGAGCATCTCCGCGCCCGCGGCAATCGTGGGATCCCAATCGAACGCCACCTGCCTGTCTCCGGTGCCGATGCGGACCTCATCACCCGGACGCGCCCCCTGTCGGCGGAGCTCGTCCTCGACTCCCAGCTTCGCCAGACGATCCGCGAGGTATCCCACCGCCTCATCGTTGTCGAAATTGGTCTGGACGACCCAACGCTCCGGCTTCTCCCCGGTGACCGAGAACCAGTAGTCGCTCTCGCCGCCCTTGCGACGCACCTCGAACGCGGAACCCGCGCCACGGGAGACTCCCGCACGACGCGCCGACGCGGATGGCTGCTCCAAAGGACGTATGACCACACGCTCCTCATCCTGGGAACGCTCGCGAAGCTTCACCTCATGCCTCATCTCATCGATCAGATCGGCCAGCGCGAAGCCCAGCTCGCGAAGCCCCTCGTGCGACGCCGTCGACACCATGAACACGCGAAGCCCCCTGGCCTCGAAATCCGGAGCTACCAGATCGGCCAGCTCACGTGCCTCGGGAACATCGATTTTGTTGAGGATGACGATTCGCAGCCTTTCCGGAATCGGTATGGCGCCCAAAGGAAGATCCAACCTTTCGGCGTAGAGGGACAGCTCACGCTCCAGCGCCTCATAGTCCGCCATCGGATCGCGGTCGGTCTCCAAGGTCGCGCAGTCGATGACGTGCGCGATCACCTCCGTGCGCTCGATATGCCGGAGGAACTCCAATCCCAATCCCTTGCCCTCGGACGCCCCGGGTATCAGACCAGGAACATCCGCGATGGTGAAACGCCGCCCATCAACGCTCACAACGCCCAGATTCGGAGTCAGAGTCGTGAAGGGATAGTCGGCGATCTTGGGGCGGGCCGCGCTCATGGCCGCGATGAGGCTTGATTTCCCGGAGGATGGGAAGCCCACAAGGGCGACATCCGCGATGGATTTCAGCTCGAGTATGACATCACGCTCATCCCCCGGCTCTCCAAGGAGGGCGAATCCGGGTGCGCGACGCGTCCGGTTCGCCAACGCGGCATTGCCCAAGCCGCCAGTCCCGCCGGCGGCCGCCACATACCGGTCCCCTGCATGACGCAGATCGGCCAGCTGCCGCCCATTGGTCTTGCGTTGCCCAGAACGTCCAACCGCCTCAAAGATGACCGTTCCCACGGGAACCGGAAGGACAAGATCCTCGCCGTTGGAGCCGTCCTTGGTGTCACCCAGTCCCATCGTTCCGCCACTGGCCGTGCGATGGGGTATGAAACGGTAGTCAAGAAGGCTGTTGGCACGCGGGTCCGCGACAAAGACGACCGACCCGCCATCGCCACCGTTGCCGCCGTTGGGCCCGGCAAGCGGCTTGTACTTCTCACGGCGGACCCCGGCCGAGCCGTTGCCGCCATCCCCACCCTTGACGTGGACTGTCACCCGATCGACGAAATCACTCATGCGATCACCTTACTTCCCGGAACGCCCCCGGAGACCTCCCCAGGAGACATTCGACTGACGGCTGAGGGGCGTTCGGACGAACCTCCCCGTTATGGACGGCAAAGGCCGCACCCACAAACGGGATGCGGCCTTGGAAAAGAACCGACACGTGGTCAGTCGACGACGTCGACGACCTTGCGGTCACGGCGGACGCCGAACTTCACACTGCCATCCTTGAGCGCGAACAGGGTGTGGTCCTTGCCGACGCCGACGTTCTGCCCGGGATGGACCTTGGTGCCACGCTGACGCAGGATGATGTTCCCGGCCACGACGGCCTCGCCGCCATACTTCTTGACTCCCAGGTACTGGGGTTGCGAGTCGCGCCCGTTACGCGAGCTGGAAGCGCCCTTCTTATGTGCCATGATGTTATCCTTTCGAAGCTATTCGTCGCGGATGGTCGACCGACTCAGGCGATGGCTGTGATCTTCACTGCTGTCAACGGCTGGCGATGGCCCTTGCGACGTGCCACGCCCGTCTTGTTCTTGAATTTCTGGATGGAGATCTTGGGCCCCTTGGCCTCATCGTCCACAACCTCCGCCTTCACCGAGCGGCCGGCCAGATCCTTCGCGGAAAGCGTCACCGTGGATCCATCGACGACCAGCGCCACCGGAAACTCCACCGCGTCGCCCTTCTTCGCCGCGAGACGGTTGACCAGGATGACGTCACCGACCTCGACCTTTTCCTGATGGCCACCGGCCTTCACAATCGCGTACATATCCCATTCCTTGCTACTGGACAAGCATCTTATCCGGCACACTCGAGCCCGCGGCCAGACACCAGCGACCAACGTTACATCAACGGCCACGCATACGTCAAGTCCCTGTGGGGAGCGTGTCATCGGCCCGGCGCTCGGAGCGTCTGGCGCCGGTGGCACGCCCGGAATCGCGGTCAGTCCGAATCCCCGTCCTCATCGGTGTCGTTCGCGGCCACCGCGGCTGCCGCTATCTGCGCGAGCTTCGCCTTAACGTCCGGCGAGGAGCCCTTCGGCGAGGAGACCTCGACCCCATGCCCATGCTTGTTGGTTTTTACGAAGGGGTCGCCGCCCTTGAGCGCATACGGATCCGCGAAATCCGAAGACACCGTGGGCTCGTCATGAAGGATGAAACCACGTCCCTTGCAGGTGGGGCACTCCTCGGAGAACGCCTCGACAAGGCCCTGCCCTATGCGTTTGCGGGTCATCTGCACAAGACCCAGCGACGTCACCTCGGCGACCTGGTGCTTGGTCCTGTCGCGCGACAGACACTCGACGAGACGGCGAAGAACCAGATCCCTGTTCGCCGGCATGACCATGTCGACGTAGTCGATCATGACCATACCGCCGATGTCCCTCAGACGCAGTTGCCTCGCTATCTCCTCCGAAGCCTCGAGATTGCATCGGGTGACCGTCTCCTCAAGGCTTTTTCCTCGCCCGATGAACCGTCCCGTGTTGACATCGATGGTCGTCATGGCCTCCGTGCGGTCGATGACGATGGAGCCACCCGACGGCAGATAGACCTGCCTTTCCATACCCTTGCGCAGCTGGCTGTCGATCTGCCAACGGTCGAACACATCCTTGCCCTCATGCTCGGCCGGATCCCAACGCTCAAGCCGGTCGCGAAGATCCGGGGCCATCGTCGTGAGGTATTGGGAGATCCTGTCGTAAACGCCCTCACCCTCGACGATCATGGAGCTGAAGTCGTCGTTGAAGATGTCACGCACCACGCGGATGGCCACATCCGGCTCGCCCTGAAGAAGCTTGGGGCGCTTGCCGTGGAGGAACTCCTCGCGCTTTGCCATAATCGAATCCCACTGCGATCTCAAGGCGGCGAGATCCTTCTCGATGGCGTCCTCGGACGCGCCCTCGGCAGCGGTGCGGATGATGATTCCAACGTTCTTCGGCGCTATCTTCGACACGATCGACTTGAGACGGGACCGTTCCGCCTCGGGCAGCTTCCGGCTGACTCCAGTCATGCCCCCCGATGGGACAAGCACAAGGAAGCGCCCGGCCAGAGTGACCTGTGATGTGAGGCGGGCCCCTTTGTGGCCTATCGGATCCTTGGTCACCTGCACCAGGACGGGGTCGCCGGACTTGTACGCCAGCTCGATGCGCCGGGGCTGTCCATCCAGACGCGTCGAGTCCCAATTGACCTCGCCCGCGTAGAGGACGCCGTTGCGGGCCTGACCGATGTCGACAAACGCGGCCTCCATGCTGGGAAGCACGTTCTGCACCCGGCCCAGATACACATTGCCCACCGTGGACACCTCCTGGATGTCGGACACGTAGTGCTCGACCAGGACGTTGTCCTCGATGACGGAGATCTGGGTATGCCGACCCCGCTCACGAACGACCATCAACCGTTCGACGTTCTCCCGACGCGCGAGGAAATCGGCCTCGATGAGCTGGCTCTGACGGCTGCGCTCGCGCCGGTTGTCGCGGCGGCGCTGCTTCTTAGCCTCAAGTCGCGTGGAACCTTCGATGTCGGTGATCTCATCGATGTACTGCTGTTTGCGTGAGCGTTTCGACGAGCCCTGCTCGTCCTGCTGCTGGTCACTGTCGCGCCTGCCGGAACGGCGGCGGCGACGACGACGCGTGACGACCATGCCCTCGTCGGACTCCTCCGACTCACGCGACGATGGGGCCTTCCCGGAACCCGACTGTCCGGAATCGTTCGGGGACTCGTCATCGTCATGGGAGCGGCGGGAACGATGGCGACGACGGGAACGCGTGGATTCCCCCTCGCCCGCGGCCCCCTCCTCCCGTTCATCATCATCGGATCCGGCCTCATCCGTGGACGCGGGAAGCGCGATGGTCGCGTATTCGATGTCGTCGTACTCAAGATCGTCCTGTATGCGCTCGACCTCGGCGGCCGCGCGCCGCTCGGTGGCGTTGAGTCGGCGCGACCGGCGGGAGCGTCCACGACCGGACTCATCCCCGTCCTCCGCGATCGAACCCATATCCTCGTCAGATATGCGGCGGATCGAGGAGATGCCGCTGATGGCATCCGAACGACCATCCACGGGCGAACCGCCATCATCCGATTCGCGGTCAGCCGCATCATCCCGCGCACGCCCGCGTCGGCGTGAGGATCTTCTGGAGGGTTTGGAGGAGTCATCATCGTCAGGCACGGACCTCGAGCGAGAACGCGATCTGGTCCGTGACGGGGACTCCTCCGCGCGTTCGGAGTCCGTGTCGTCGTCATCGCCGGATGATGCCGTGGAATCAGCGTCATGCGCCGGCATAACCGGCTCCCTGAACAGAAGCGACGTCATAGGACGCGATGTGTCGGCGGCCGGACGGTAGGAAAAACCGTCGTCCGCCTCGGAATCCGGATCCTGCGTCCCTCCGGGGACATGCGGCTCCTCGAATATCGGCGCGGAATGCTCTTCGACCGTCAGCTCTATCTTGGCGTCGGCGGCGGCGGTTCCCCTCACCACCCGCCGACCCGTCCTGCGACGACGGACGGGAGGCGTGGGCGCGGCCTCCGCTGGTTTATCCGAGGACGATGCGGCCGCCTGCGACCGCGTCCCGTCCTCCGTTGATTCCCTTGTCGATGATGATGTCTCGGACTCGACCTCGTCGATATCCTCATGGCGTTTTCTGGGCACGATGCTCCTCGCGAGACGCTGCAATCATCTCGCCTTGCTAATGGCCTCGCCGCTGTCACGCCACGCTCTCACCGTGACCACGCTCTCGGCGCCCGTACGAGGCGACTGGAAAAGTCTTCAGCTGCACGATGGCGGACACCAACGCTCGCGAATCATCTCGCGAGGGGATCGACACCATCGAATGCCTTGTCAGTGGCTTGCAGCGCCACCACTCTCCAGTATGGCACATCGAATGACATTCGCGTTACCAACCGCGGGGCATCCGCCCATCTCAGGCCACTGCGGAGGTGAGCCACTCCCTCAGAATGGACTCCATAAGACGCAGATCACCTACCGGAACCTGCTCATCGCGTTTATGGGCCAGCAAAGGACTTCCCGCCCCGAAATTCACCGCGGGAACACCAAGGGCCGAAAAGCGGGCCACATCGGTCCACCCCAATTTCGCCACCGGATGACGTCCCGTGCGCTCACAGACGAGACGGGCCAGATCCGCCGTCATCGTGGAGTCCATACCGGGCCGCGCTGCCGGCGATTCGTCTCGCATCTCAATGCCGAATCCCTCGAACATCCCACCACACGCGAGATGCTCCCCATTGTTCAAAACCGCTCCCGTCCCCTCGCCCATCATGAGTGTCTTGGCCTGTTCGACTGTCTTGTCAGGGGCGAAACGGTAGTTCACATGGATCCGGCACTCCTCCGGAATCACATTCGTCCCCTGTCCGCCCGATATCATCGTGGCATTGACCCCCTCGCGGTAGGTCAGACCATCCACGACGACGTCACGCGGCTCGTACGAGGCGAGACGATCAAGAACCGGCGCCGCCATATGGATCGCGTTGCGCCCCATCCACGCACGTGCCGAGTGGGCGGCCACCCCATGGGACACGACATCGAAACGGATGGTTCCGTTGCATCCGCCCTCGATGGCGCAGGACGTCGGCTCTCCGATAAGCGCGAAATTCCCTTCCAACCACTCCGGATGGCTTCGGGCCACCCTGCCCAGGCCGTTGAGCTCGGCGGCGACCTCCTCGTGGTCGTAGAACACGAACGTCAGATCATGGACAGGATCGGCCACAGTGGCTGCCAGATGCAGGAAAACCGCGTCGGAGGCCTTCATATCCGTCGCTCCACGCCCCCACATGACGCGTTGTCCCGGAGCCGCGTCGGCCACGTCCCCCCGGATGCCGCGGTCCCCCGCCTCCAGCCACCGTGGGGGAAAATTGTCGATTACCGGGACCGTGTCCAGATGCCCCGCGAGAACAACCCTCGTCGGGCGTCCCAGCCTCGTCGATGCGACCACGGTGTCGCCATCACGCCGCACGTCCAATGAGCCAACCCCGCGAAGGAAGGATTCCACCTCATCCGCGAGCGCCGTCTCCTCGCCGCTGACGGATCGAACGGCCATGATGTCTTCCAGAATCTCCTCCACCGTGGAATCCGCGCGCATTGGTCGTCCCCTCCCTCATGACAGCCCCGTCGGAGCCGTTACGCCCGCCAGTGTGCCACCTGGCCACGATGGGATGCCGCCTGATTCCCATCCAACGGACGACCGGACGCATCAGGCCGCGGTCTCTGCCACGATGAACAATGATGTGCCGAGGGGAAAGGACGGGGAGCGCATGCCAGGTCTGCTCAGCGCCATGGAGGGTTTCTGCGTCATAGGCGTCGTGATCGTCGTGGGATATGCGGCAGCACGTATGCGCATCGGCGGCCCCAGCGCCCAGATGGTCCTCAACAGGTTCAGCTTCTTCGTCTCAAGTCCCTGTCTGATGTTCGCGATCCTGTCCAAGGAGTCGATATTCGAGATCTTCCACTCCTCGATTGTGGTGGCGTTCCTGTCGGCCGTGGCCGTCGGGGGAATATTCCTGCTGCTCAATAGGCTGCACTTCCATATGGGCGCGGCGGACGCCACAATCGGCGCATTGAACTCCCTGTATCTCAACTCGAACAACATCGGTCTGCCAATCGCCACCTACATTCTGGGAAACCCGGCGCTGGTCGCCCCGATCCTCGTCATGCAGCAGGCCGTTTTCACACCCGTTGGACTCACCGTGCTCGACGCGACCACACAGGGGACCGTATCGGCCAAACGCATTCTCACGCAGCCGCTGCATCAGCCCCTGTTGCTGGGATCGCTCGCGGGCATCGCGGTGTCGGCGATCAGCGCGCGCGTCGGATGGTTCGTGATTCCGGATTTCCTGTTCGACCCCATCGACATGATCGGCGACTCCGCCGTGCCGATGATCCTCATGGCCTTCGGGATGTCCCTCCACGGCAGCGCCCCCATGAAGGAGCGCAACGACCGGGCTGCCGTCATCACCGTGGCGGTTCTCAAAAACGTCGTCATGCCCATCATCGCGTTCGTCCTCGCCTATTTCCTCATGGGCTTCCGTGGAACGACGCTGTACGCCTGCGTCGTTCTCGCGGCGCTTCCCACCGGGCAGAACGTCTACAACTACGCCGCCCGGTACAACGTGGGACTGACCTTCGCCCGCGACGGCATACTCATCTCCACCATCACCAGCCCTCTGATGATCGCCCTGATCGCGGCCGTCCTCAGCTGACGGACAGGTCGTCCAACCGATGGCGGAAACGCGGCCAATCGGCGCGGAAGGCCGTCAGAAGCCTCAACGACGGCACATCGTCGATAGGCACCCACGCGATCTCCATGCTCTCGTCATCGTTGGGCAGAGGATCGACATGGCATCCCTCCCGCTCGAACGCTATGACGGTGGTATAGGCCCAGGTTCCATGCTCCTCACGGTAGGCTCCGACCACACGGATGTCCTGGGGGCGGATCCCCGCCTCCTCGTGGCTCTCCCGCAGAGCGCCCTCCACCGCGTTCTCCCCGTCGGCGATGGCACCCCCGGGGATGCCCCATGTTCCCCCCTCGGCGCTCCACATCGCACGATGCTGCATGACCACATGGGTGGGATGTCCCCGATCGTCCCGTCTCACCAGAAGCACTCCGGCGGCGCCGTTCAATCCCCAATGGCGACGTCCGCAGGCGCAGTCGACCCATCCGTCCCCAGGCTGATGAACGTTGTCCTGCGGCGTGTCCGTGGCGTGGACCGAATCCAATCCGCCCCCCGTCGGTCCCTCCGCATTCCACATGTCCGTCCACCGCACACCCAAGGATCCCGCGAGTCTCCGCACAAGCGGAAGACTCAGCCCCAGAACACCATGCGGATCGCCGTCCACCCCATCGATGAACACTCCCCCCCTGCCCTCCAGGGTGAAGGCCCCTGCGATCTCCAAAGGTTCTCCGGTGCGGACGTATGCGTCGATGTCCTCATCGTCGTATTCTCCGAAATACACCACGGCATGGCTTGTCCCCGACACCACCCGGCCCGACGCGAGGTCGACGAGCGTGTGACCCGTCCATAGCTCCCCCTGCCGACCGCGCATGGCCAGCAGGCGTTCCCGCGCCACGGCTGGGGTATGCGGCTTGCCTTGTATGTCGCCGTCCATGGCGAACAGAGAGTCGCATCCCAGAAGAAGCGGCCCCCCAGGGGAATCCCCCCGACCGGAATCCGGGTTGATGATCGAGCCCCGGACGGGAACCACCGCAGTCGGAACGTCAAGTCCCGAGAAATCACGTGTCATCATGGAAACCCGATCATCCGACACCTGTTGTGAACGCCCGCCGGCGGCAACACCTGTCGCCTCCAGCGGATAGGCGGTGATGACGTCCCCCGACGCGTCGCGGACCGTTCCGACGACACCCCGATACTCATCCGCGACCGCGGCGGCCTTGGCTCTGGCCAGAACGGCGACCCGCGTTCCGACATCAAGGCCGTCCACCCCCACGCCACGGGATCTGGCCGCGGAATCCAGAACAGCGGACTCGTCGACGTGCGACACCCTCACCAATGGACGGATGCCCGCGGATTCCAGAACGCGGCGGCGGGAGGGGGACTGCGATGCGAGAATCAGCTGAATTGTCATAATGTCCTTTGCCGTCTAGTAAGTCGAATCCCGTGATTGGCGCCCGACGCGAACCCCCTCAGTGTCGACCTTGAGATGAAGGACATGCCAGTGTCCCGAGTCCAGATGATCCCGGGCCACGGATTCGATGTCCGCTCTCGAGTCACCGTGATGCAGAACCAGAACGCATGGGCCGGCGCCCGACACAGCGGCGGCATAGCCGTTGTCCCTCAATAACCCTATAAGCTTCCACGACGGAGGCATCAACGCGGCACGGAAGGACTGATGCACGGCATCCTGCGTGGCCATGAGAAGAAGAGCGTTGGGATCATCGCCGCGCCAACCCAGCGATGCGGGATTCATGGCCCCAGGCAACAGGGCCGCCCGGGATATGTTGAACACCGCGTCGGCATGCCGAAGGCTGGCAGGAAGTGCCTGCCGCGCCTTCTGTGTGGAAAGCTCGAAATCCGGGATGAACACCGACGCGACGATGTCGTCGTCCACCGGATACGTGACGGTGTGGAATCCCGGGCGGGCGGGCTCCCCTCCAGCCACAGTGGCCGACCCCACTCCTTCCGGAACGTCGAGGTTCCACGACACCGTCAGACCGCCAAAGACCGCCGGAGCCACATTGTCCGGGTGCCCCTCGATGGTGGCCGCCAAATCGAATATCGTCTGGCGTTCGATGTCCCCATCATGTGCGAATGCCGATGCCGCTGCGATAGCTGCGACGATGGCCTCCGCCGACGAACCCATGCCGCGGGCTTGGGGAATGCGGTTGGTAGCCTCAAGGGTGAACCCCAGACGTCCCAGCCCCAGCGTTTGGCAGGCCCTCCGGAAGGTCGAGACGACAAGATGGTTCTCGTCACGCGGAAGAGTCGACTCCCCCTCGCCGTGGATAATGACGGTGGCCGAACGATCCTGCGGATCGTCATGGAGCGTGAAGGTCAGATCATCGTGATAATCGAGTGCCAAACCCACCGAGTCGAATCCGGCCCCCAGATTCGCGCTCGTCGCGGGCACGCTCACCTTCACCTGTCGACATATCGGATTCACGGTTCTCCTTCCCGCCATGCTGTCGCGCCCACCGATCTACGACCGGTACGGACACTGGCATGGACTCCCATCATCGTCGCGCGGGGTGTCCGTCAGTCGAGGACCCGCAGGATGGAGGGGGTTCCGGCCACACAGTCAAGCCCGCATACGGAACTGACGGTCTTGCGCAGCGTCTCCTCGTCGCAGAGATGGGTGACGAGGCGAAGCTGCTGGATCTCACCCGAATACCCCGGCTCGTGCAGCGTGGGCTTGAGATCCTGGTTCACCCCGTTGATGGAGATTCCATGATCGGCGAACTCCTGCGCGATGGCGGCGAGAACGCCCGGCTTGTCATGGATGAGGAACCGGACCGCGAAAACCGCCGTGGATGCGTTCAACGGGGCTTTTCTCAGAGCCCGATACAGAGGTATCGACGGCCCTACGCATCCCTGGGCGATATGGCGCGCTTCCGTCACCACATCACCAACCACGGCCGAGGCAGTGGGAGCACCACCGGCGCCACGCCCATAGAACATGAGATCATCGGCGGCCTTGGCCTTGACGAAAACCGCATTGAAACTGCCATGCACGGAAGCCAGGGGATGGCTTTCGTCGATAAGCGCCGGGTAGACCCGGGCGGACACGCCATCCTCGCCGTTCTCGACCACGGCGAGAAGCTTGATGACCTTCCGCTCCGCGGTGGCCGCCGCAATGTCATCGGCGGTGATCGAGGTGATTCCCTCCACCGTCACATCGTCGATGGAGACAGGTGTGTGGAATCCGAGCGTGGCCATGATCGCCGCCTTGTTGGCCGCGTCATACCCCTCGATGTCCCCGGTCGGATCAGCTTCGGCATAGCCCTTCTCCTGGGCGTCACGCAGCGCCACATCGAAGTCGAGACCCTTGACCGTCATCTCGTCGAGAATGTAGTTGGTGGTTCCGTTGACGATGCCCAGCATGGAGGTGATGCTGTCTCCCACCAGGGACTCCCGCAGCGGACGGACGATGGGAATCGCCCCGCCGACCGCCGCCTCGAAGTAGATGTCGACGCCGCGGGCCGCAGCCGCCTCATAGATCTCCGTGCCGTGCTTGGCAAGCAGCGCTTTGTTGGCGGTAACCACCGACGCGCCCGATTCTATGGCCTTGAGTACGAAGGTCCGGGCCGGCTCAAGTCCGCCGATGAGCTCCACGGCGATGTCGCATCGCTCACAGAGTCCGGCCGTGTCGGTCGTCAGCAGCGACTTGTCGATCCACGGCACATCCACCTCATCCGGGTCGAGGCATGCCACACCGACCAGCTCGATGTCGCGTCCGATGCGTTGGGACAGATCCTCACGCTGCTCGACGATCAGGCGTGCGGTCTGGGACCCCACCGTCCCGGCCCCCAAAAGACCGATGCGGATCGGGGATGTGTTGTCTGATGCCACTGGTGTCCCTCCTTAGGGATTCTCTGGTTTCCCGACGGTACTGCTATGTCTCGTAAGTCTCGCCCATAATCGTACGAAGTCGATATGACACGCGGACGCGTGACTGTCACCCCATATCCCAGGAAAGCAGGTCGTCGACCGTCTGACGCCGGATCATGACGTGCGCGCCGGATGCCCCGGACGACACCACTGCGGGGATTGGAGCCTGATTATAGTTGCTGGCCATCGTCCTTCCATAAGCCCCGGTCACCGGTACGGCAAGGATGTCCCCACGCCGGATGTCCTCGGGCAGCTGGCATTCACGGACCACGATGTCGCCCGACTCGCAATGCATACCGACGACGCGGCATGTCATGGTTGGCTCCGCCCCTGTTCTGTTGGCGAGAGCCGCAGTGTAGTCAGCCCCATATAAGGCTGGCCTGATGTTGTCGCTCATTCCTCCGTCGACCGACACATACACCCTCCGTTCCAGAGGCGTGCCATTGCGATCAAGCGTTCCCACAGGCACGGGAACGGGCTTGACGACTCCCACGCGATACAGAGTGATGCCGGCCGGGGCCACGATCCATCGTCCAGGCTCGAAGGAGATGATCGGCTGGGGCATTCCCCACGCCGTGTTGGCCGCGCGGATCTCCTCGGCAAGATGCCTCAGCTCGACCTCCACGTCCATGGAATCCTCGTCCGAGGTATACGCGACGGAAAACCCGCCTCCCAGATCCACTTCGGGAAGGGTGATGGCATCCGTGGCATAGAAGGTCTTGCGCAACAGCATCATGCGTCTGGCAGCCTCGATGAAGGCGGACGCGTCGTGGATCTGCGAGCCGATGTGGGAATGGATTCCGACGAGCTCAAGATCATCGCCATGCCGGGCTATATCCTGCAGAACGGACAACGCCGGGCCGTCGGACACTGCCTGCATGGCATCGGCCAACGCGCGGTCGGCGTCGGAGACGTCCACCGCATTGAGGTCGAAGGGATACCGGACGTCGTGCCTCACAACGCGGACACGTGACGGGGATTCGATCCGGGCTCCGGCATCATCGGCTCGAGCCTCGGCGATTCGGATGTTGGACGCGGCGGGCGATGCGGAACCGAGATGCGACAGAAGGCCCAGAACGGATCCATCCACTCCTGGGGGCAGCAGAGGCACTCCGAACTTCTGGTCCTCATGCGCCGTGGAGATGAACTCGTGGCCACCGGCGTGAATTCCGCACGTCACGCGCAGCATAACCCGCGCCCGGCGTCCCAAACGGTGGGCTATGGCGGCTATGCGGGCGGGCTCGGAGGGCTCGTCCACCACGATTTTGGAGAAGCCCTCGGTGACGGCGAGCGCTATCTCGTCGTCGGACTTGTTGTTGCCGTGCAGGACCAGACGGCGGCCTGGGGCGCCCGCGGCCAGAGCCAGGCGCATCTCCCCCATCGTGCAGGTGTCCACGAACATTCCGGCATCGAGAACGGCACGGACGATCTCCTTGGAGAGCAGGGCCTTTCCGGCGTAACTCACATGCGTCGTCGCCGTGGGGAAGGCCGACGCCGCCGCGCAGACAAAGCTTTCCGCTCTGCCGCGAAGGTCGTCCATATCGACGACGTAGAGGGGGGACCCGAACTCATCGAGAAGCGACGAGACGGATCTGCCATGAACCTCGATCGACCCGTGTCCATCACGCTCGACGCCACGCGGCCATATCCCGCTGCTCTCCATCGGATCACATCCTTTCGGGGGCATCCACGCCAAGAAGCGCGAGACCCGCACGTATCACCGTTCCCACGGCATCGTTGAGACGAAGTCGCGCCGCGGCCCGGGCAGGTTCGGGGTTCTTGCTTCTCTCCAGGGCGTCACGACGTTCCGCCGGCAGCTCCATCTCATGGTCGGTCAACGGCATGGGAACCACACGTTCGAGGTTGTACCAGCGGTGGTAGGTTCCGGCCAGATCCTCCAGATAATGGGCGACGCGGTGTGGGGCGCGCAGGTCTCCCGCCTGGCTGAGGACGGATGGCCATTGCGCGAGCGCCGCGAGAACCTCACCGTCCGCTGTGGTGTCGAGGAGCGCGAGATCGGCGCCCTCATGGGTGACGCCACCCTCGACGGAATTGCGCGCCACGTTGCGCGACCGCGCATAGGCATATTGGACGTAGTAGACGGGGTTGTCGTTGCTATGAGACGCAAGGAGATCAAGGTCGATGTCGACGCTGGTGTTGTAGTCGGTGCGGGCGAGGGAGTACCGAGCGGCGTCCACGCCAACGGCCTCGACGAGATCGTCGATGGTAACGACGTTGCCGGCCCTTTTCGACATCCGCACGGCCTTGCCGTTCTTCATGACGTTGACGAGCTGTCCGATGAGGATCTGCATGTTCTCCCCGGGAACATCGCCGAACGCCGCGCACATGGCCATCATGCGGCCGATGTACCCGTGATGGTCGGCCCCCAGCATGTAGATGGCGACGTCCGCGGGATCGGTCGCACGGTGGCGCTTGTTGTAGTAATAGGCGATGTCGGCCGCGAAGTAGGCGTAGTTCCCATCCGATTTGATGATCACGCGATCTTTGTCGTCGCCATGCTTCGTGGAGACGAACCAGGTCGCTCCATCCTTCTCGATGATGTCGCCCTTGTCCCTGAGCGCCTGTATCGCGCGTTCCACCTCGCCGTCCTCGTACAGGCTGTTCTCGTGGAACCACACATCGAAGTCGACGCGGAAATCACGCATGGATGTTCTGATCTCCTCGAACATCATGGGAACAGCACGACGGCGGAACTCCTCGCGTTGCGGGGAGTCGCCCTCTCCCAGAGGCTGACCGTCAGCATCCACACCGGAATCCTCGCGTGGAAGCCCAAGGATGTCCATGCCCTCGGACCTGGCCTGCTCGACCACACGTGAGGCGATGTCGTCGATGTACGCGCCCTTGTACCCGTCGATGGGGGCGGGCTCGCCATGCGCGGCGGCGACGAGGGATTTCGCGAACCGGTTGATCTGCTCGCCGTGGTCGTTGAAATAGTATTCACGTACCACCTTGGCGCCATTGGCCTCCAGCACCCGGGCCATGGAGTCCCCCACCGCGGCCCATCGGGTTCCCCCTATATGGATGGGGCCTGTGGGGTTGGCGGACACGAACTCCAGATTCAGCGTTTTTCCTGAGAGATGATCGTTACGCCCGTACTCGTCCCCCTGCTTGAGGACCGTGTCCACGACCGCCGCGGCCGAAGCCGAATCAAGGACAATGTTGATGAAGCCCGGGCCTGCGATCTCCACAGATGCGATTCCCGGCTCCTTGCCCAAAGCCGTGGCAACCGACTGCGCTATCTCACGGGGAGCCATCCCCGCCTTTCGAGCCAGCTGCATGGCGACGTTCGACGCCCAGTCTCCATGAGACCGGTCCTTGGGCCTCATGACGGCCAGTTTCCGCGCGGACGGGACATCGTCGACGGTCAATGATCCGGCTTGTCCGGATTCGGCCAATCGCCGGACTATATGTGCAAGGACTTCGCTCAGCTCTTCAGGACTCATTCCCCCCAGTCTAATGTTCCTCACGACAGGAAAGGCCGCTCTGACCCGGCGAGCAAAAGCCGACATCGCGTCCGCTCGCGCCGGACATGGCATGGTGGGACATCTCCAGCCCTCCCAGACCTCCCGCTTTCCCAGTGGACGCGAAAACCGGATACGGGTGAGGCGGGAACGCGAAGACGAGCACGCGAAAGCCCCGGATATCCTCACGGATTCCGGGGCTCGAAGTCGCACCACAGATATCTGCCGACGCACGCTCCAATCGACGATTCGTCACCTATTCGACCGCTATCGCGTCAATCTCCACAAGAGCGCCCTTGGGAATGTCGTTGCCCCCGAAGGCGACGCGGGCCGGCTTTACGGACCCGATGAAGACCTGGGCGTACCGGGAGTCGACCTCGTGGAAGTCATCGACGTTCTTCATGTAGATGGTGGTTCGGACGACCTTCTCGATGCCACTTCCTGCGGCGTCCAGAATGCACTTGATGTTCTTCAGCGCCTGCGCGGCCTGCTCGCCGGCCGTGGCTCCGGACAGCTCACCCGTGGCGGGATCAATCCCCAGCTGCCCTGACACGAAAATCAGACCATTGGCTTTCACTGCCTGGCTGTAGGCACCCAATGCCGCCGGCGCGTACGCCGTCGCGACCTCATTGACTGACATGGCATTCCTTTCGTTTGATCCGCAATGGACAACGGTGACGCGGACACGGACGCCCACCACTCGTCACACAGGATTCCGGTGGGCTTGATGGGATTCGAACCCACGACCTTCTGTTCCGGAGACAGACGCTCTATCCACTGAGCTACAAGCCCCTACGCACCATGACCACTGTACACGCACCGCGGACACAACATGACTCGAGGCCGGCCTGACCACGATCCACCGGTGGCAGGAGAAACACGCACGGCCTACACTAATGACCATGTTCAGTGGCTCCATGAATACCATGACCGACTTCGAGTTCGAACGCCGCTTCTTCTGCGCCGCCCCTCCCCAGGAAGTCCTGGATGAGACTCCCACGACGATTGTGCAGAGCTACTTCGTTCATCAGGACAACTACGCACTGCGCGTGCGAGTCATGCTGCACGACGTCCACGAGCCGATGACATCCGACATGGATGCCCGTCTTCTGCTGCAGTCACACCTCGAGCAGGTCTCCGATGCCTTCGTGACGGTGAAAGGCCCGTCCGTGGGTGGAACGCGCTACGAGGCGGAACGGGAGATTGACTCCCACATCGCCACGGAGCTGATTCTGCGCGGCGGATCAGTGATCGTCAAAAATCGTTTTTCAATATGGCTTGGCGAGGACGGCTGGAGCATCGACGTATTTGGAGGAAACAACCATCCTCTGGTGATCGCCGAAGCAGAAAGAAGTGGGCCCGTCACGAATCTGGCCATCCCCTCCTTCTGCGTCAGTGAGATCACCGACCAAAGGCGTTTTTCAAACGATGGATTGGCATCGAGGCCTTTCAATCAGTGGAAAGCCGAGTACAGGCGCGAACTCGACGATCAGGGTCCTCATTTCGAGCAGGCGTTCGGGCACAATCGGCGCATGTGAGGAGCATAGGGAGCGGCTGAGGACACCACTTAGTACATGAGTGTCGCAAGCCTGCGTCTGGCACGCGACACCCGGGTGTCGCCGGCATCCAGAATGTCGAAATACTCGATGAGACGGTCACGCACCGCGGCGACGTCGCTCTTATGCCCCGCGGACAGATAATCCAAAAGACGGCCAAAGGCGTCCTCCACCTGTCCACCGATCATATCGACATCAGCCACAGCCAGCTGAGAATCCACATCATCGGGATTCGCCGCAGCCGTCTCTCGGACGACTCTGACATCCGACGCTCCCGAACGAGCCAAAAGAAGCGCCTTCGCCCGTTCGCGCGGCGCGATCGCATCCGAAGGATCATTGCGCGCGATCTGCTCATACGCTTCCGCCGCCCCCGCATAATCGCCCGCCTGGGCAAGCTGGCGTGCTTTGGCATGTTCCGGGGACAGCCTCTCCTGACCGCAGGACGAATACCCATCGGGGTCGTCTCCACCATCGCTTGTCGCGACTCGCGGCGCAGTGCCGACGACGCCGGCTCGATGGGCGACATCGACGATTTTCGGGATGACCTCATCCGTGAGCTGAGACATCTCCTCATCACCGGGAAGTCCTTGCATCAGGGGCATGGGCCGTCCGCCTATCAGCGCGAACAGCGCCGGAACCCCCTGAAGTTGGAACGCCTGGGCGATGGACTGGCTCTGCGCGGCGTCGATGCGGCACAGCTGAATCTGCCCATTTTTGGCGTTGACCGCATCTCCCAGCCCTCTGGCCATCGCGAACATACGGTCATCATCCGGGGTCCAGAACAACAGCAGGATGGGGAACGTCATGGACGCCTGGACCATGGCCTCAAACCCCGACTCATCCACATCCGTCACGAAATCGCCCGCGGCGGGCGCCCCTCCCTGAGCGCCGGGACGAGCGGACGCCTTATGCTTCAAAGACTCAAGGTCAACAGCCCCCGCCAACGAGACTCCGGGGGTCACCTGCGCACCATTAGCCATGATTCCTCATTTCCATTCGTATGGCCGTCTCCGCTCACCAGCACGGCCCGCCACAACCCACACTAGCCCTCTGACGCTCGGTCTCCTACCCGCTAGGACGCCTTAACCGACACCGGTTGCCGCTCCGCACCCACCGCCACGACTTGCTTGCCCGATCCCGCCGGCGGCACGTATAAGGCCACGACGTTCACATAGCTGACCTTCATGGTCGACGTTGCCTTCCCGGAGCCGAAAAGGGCCTTCTCGGCATCGGACGCGGGAAGCGACTGACGTCCCTCGCCGGCCTTGCGAACCCATTCGGAATCGATGCGCGCGACCACCAAATCACCTCCATCGCTCGACCGCATCACGGTGATGGCGTCGCGCACCGCCGTGAAGGTCTGGCTTTGGGTTCCTTTGTTCTGCTCCATACCCTTCTGGACGGTTTTGGCGAGCGTCGTGAGATCCTGGCGGAAGTAGTCGTCCGAGAACTGTGTGGCGTAATCGCTGCCCGTGCCGTTCTGGAGGACATCGGCATAACGTTCCACCGCCGTCTCAGGAGTCATCACCAGACCCGAATCGTCGACGTCTCCAAGCGACGAGCCAATGGAGGGTATGGCGAACTTCGGCATCTGCGCGCCTTCGAACAACCGGGCCACAGCCCAGAGCCGATAATTGCCACGGGCGGAATCCTGACGCAGAACAAGAAGCCTTTTCGATTGCTGATCCTTCGTCGTGGTCGTGATGGTGAACACTGACCTCGGCCATCCGGAATTCGTGGGGATCACGGTCTGAACGCCACCGCTGGGAATCGTGGTCTTGGGATCAAGCTCGCCAGTGGCCTTGGCGATGGCCAGCTCACTCGTTCTGATCGCCAGAGCCGGCCCGCTCATGAAGGAATCAAGCCCCGTGGAATCACGCGAGGAGTTGGCGGAATCGATTCCCTTGAGGATTCTTTTGCGTATGGCCTTCTCCTGCGCCCCAGTGAGATCGGGCGACGATTCGGACGACGATGTGGTGGATGCCACGAGCGGTGTCTGTCCGTCACAACCGGCAAGTCCGATGATGGAAGCGCACGCAAGAAAAGCGGCGAATGTTCTCATGACTCGGCTACGTCCGCTCATGCGCGGCCCCCCTGTCGTTCCTGATCGTCGTTCCCGGTCGCCTCCGCGTCTCCCGTCTCCGAGGCCAGACGCGCAAAATAGACGCTCAGCTCATCGGGGGATATAACCGATGTCTGCTCCACATCATCACCCACCTTCCCACTTCGATCCTCACGTCCCACCGTCTGTTCTGACTTCACAGGAGTGGCGTGAGAACCGGGATCGGCAGCTTCCACGACCATACTGCGGACGGTCGGGTCGACGACCACGGGTCCATCGGGTCGAGATTCATCGGAGCCGCTGGCTTCACCGTCGATTCCGAGCGCGCCATCCCCCTCCACCTGTCTGTGCGAGGGACCATGCCGGCGAGTCTTGCCCTTGCGCAGGCCTGTGGGCATCCACGAGGCCAGCACCGCCAAAGTCCCCTTGACGGCATCGCGAATCGCGACCTCCTCAGGCCTGTCCTTGTGGGTATGCACATGGTGATCCGTCGTCGTGACCTTGCGCCGTCTCTCGGGAGGAAGGGCGAATACCGATGCGCTCAGGATGGTCAGCGCCACGGATAGAACGGCGAGGAAATAGAAGGGCATGGCGAAATCCGGAGGCTGGATTTGCACCCAGCTGAGCGAAACGGAACCCGAATCCGACGATGATCCCAGATCGATCACGGCGACCTGGCTTGCGGTGGATGTGGCCGACAAAGTCACAGCCCCCTCGCCGCACCGCGAGGCTGTCCACATGTCTGAATCCTGAAACTCCACGGACGACGACGCGCTCGAATCGCTCGACGGCGCCTCGTAGCTCTCGGTGGAAAGAGTCGTCCAATTGGACATGCCGGTGACGCGAGTGATGGTCGACCCAGCCACCCATCCCATCACGTCCTGAGCGCTTCCCAAAGCGACGCAGACCGTGGACGACGCGTCCGTCGCCGTGGCCCGCAGGCGCGTCGAGGAATCCACAAGCCCCAACACTCCCGGGTCCGTGACGACATACCGTGTTCCGGATATGCGGACGGCCGCGGTAATGTCGGTCGCCGGCCTCCACACCGTAGCGTTCAACACGCCCAATATCAGGAACGCGACGGCGCACAGACCGAACACGGGAGCCACTATTCCCCGCATGATACGGGCATGCCTGGTGGGGGAGGAACCGACCGTCCGATGGGAACGGGCATGCTGTTCATGTTTCATATCATCGGTATTCTACTAGGAACCTTGTAGGAGTATCGGAAGACCCACGAATCCACAGAGTTCATCGGCCTCTACGGCTACTCTTATACGCATGAGAACACCAACTCGAAACAAGCGGCGCAGCCGTATGATATCGTCCCTTGCCATCGTGGCGGCACTGGGTCTCACCCTGGCGGGATGTGGGGGATCGTCCTCATCATCATCCTCATCGTCCTCCACGACGACATCGACGTCCACCTCATCCTCGTCAAGCACAAGTACCTCGACGACGCTGAAACAGCTGGCCGGAGTCACCGCCACCGGAGAGCTGGGCAAGAAGCCGACCATCTCCTTCCATACGCCGATGACCGTCCAGAACAACACGTACGCGGTTCTCCAGAAGGGCGACGGCGCGACGATCCAGGACGGCGACCGCGTCTGCTCCCAGGGCATCGCGATCAACGCCAAGGACGGCTCCGAGCTGATGAACACCTGGACGAAGAACACCCCGGACTGCTCGCTCGTGGTCGACTCCTCGTCCACGACCGCCGCCTATTACAAGATCTTCAAGGGGGCGAAGCTCAATTCGACGATCGCCTTCGGAGTCAACGACTCGAACTCGTCCGGAACCTCCTACATCCTCGCCATGACGCTGGTGTCCAAGACCAAGGCGCTCACCCGCGCGACGGGAACCGCGGTGAAGGACATCCCCTCCGACCTTCCCAAGATCACGCTCGCGAAGAATGGCAAGCCCTCGCTGTCCCTCAACGGGTACAAGCCCAGCGGATCGCTTGTCGCCCAGACGCTGATCAAGGGTACCGGCGACAAGGTCACCTCGACGGACACCGTCAGCGCCCATTACACGGGCTGGTACGAGACGAAGAAGGGCACCCTGAAGCAGTTCGACTCATCCTGGGACAGCGGCAGTCCCAGCAGCTTCTCGCTTTCCTCGGTCGTCAAGGGGTGGACGAAGGGGCTCACCGGGCAGACGGTCGGCTCGCAGGTCCTGCTCGTGATCCCTCCGGATCTCGGCTACGGCTCGGACGCGCAGAAGGATTCCTCGGGGAACGTGACCATCCCGGCGAACTCGACGCTGTATTTCGTCGTTGACATCCTCTACGCGTACACGTCCTCGTCCTGACCTCATCGTCCGCTTCGCGCTTCGATGCGGACGATCCGAACCCTGGCTCTAGAACAACGTCAGATTCGGATCGTCCGCATCCTTCATATCCTCGTAGTCCAGCAGCAGACAGGACAATCCTCTGCTTTCCGCGAGGACCCGCGCCTGCGGCGTGATGCTCTGAGCCGCGAGAACGCCATGAACGGGAGCGAGAAGGGGATCCCTGTTGAGCAGAGCGCAGTAGCGCGTGAGCTGCTCGACTCCATCTATTCCACCGTGCCTTTTGATTTCCACTGCCACATGGTCACCCTGCGAGTCCACAGCCATGATGTCGACGGGACCTATCGGGGTGGGGAACTCTCGCCGCACCAGACGCGACCCCGGCCCGAGGCGATCGATCTGCTCAGCCAGCAGCTTCTGAAGGTGGTCCTCGACGCCATCCTTGACCAACCCCGGATCCGCGCCTAGGTCATGGCTGTCGTCCGAATACACGCGCGTCAGACGGATCTCCAGAAGATCGGGCGTCTTGTCGGCTTTGACCCGGATAATCCTGACATGGTCGCCATCGGAGGGAGCGGATGGACACGAGTCCTTCGAGTCCGCGCGCGGGTCCGGATCCGCATCGACCTCACGTATCGTGCAGGGAGCCGCCATCCAATTCAACGGCTTGTACGAGCCCAATTCGGAAAAGATGAGAACGCTGGAATCGGCTTTGACCAGTATCACTCTTTTGGCAGGGGGAAGGGACGCCTGAAGGCGCCCCGAGTACTCGGCGCTGCAGTCAGCCACAATAATTCGCACGGCGTCCACTGTAGCAATCCGCACACGTCATCCACGGAAACGACCCGCGCATGCAAAGGCGCGGCGGATGTAGCCCATCCGCCGCGCCCCAAACACACTGCTACTGCTACTTACTGCACCACTACTCGAGCGCAGACTCCTCGGCGGCGGCCCGCACAACGTCACGGCCGCGCTCCACGGCGATGGTCAGCCTGTTCGAATCGAAGGATATGAAACCGTCACGTACGGCGAAGGAGTGGCGTTCGCCACCGGCCTCCACCACGGTGACGTCACCCTCCTTGATGACGGTGAGAATGGGTTCATGGTCCGGAAGAATTCCCATTCCGCCCTCGGCGGCGGGAATCGTCACGGACCTCGCCGTCCCCGACCATACGGGATGGTCGGCGGCGACGATGGTCACACTCATGGTCGCGGTCATGTCAGGCCCCGAATTCCTTCTGCATGTCGTGCCACTTCTTCTCAAGGTCATCGATGCCGCCGATGCCGGAGAAGGCCTGCACGGGAACGTCGTCGTAGACGCCGTCGCAGACGCGCGTGAACGCCTCGATCGTCTCATCGGCCGGCACATACGATCCGGGACGGCCGGTGAACTTCTCAGCGACGTAGAAGTTCTGCCCCAGGAACTGCTCGATCTTGCGCGCGCGGTTGACTGTGGTCTTGTCCTCCTCGCCGAGCTCGTCGATTCCGATCAGGGCGATGATGTCCTGAAGCTCCTTGTTCCGCTGGAGAATGGCCTTCACGCGGTTGGCGCAGTCGTAGTGGGCCTGTCCGACATAGCGGGGGTCCAGAATCCTCGAAGTCGACGACAGCGGATCCACCGCAGGGTAGATGCCCTTGGAGGCGATGTCACGCGACAGCTCCGTGGTGGCATCCAGATGGGCGAACGTCGTCGCGGGCGCGGGGTCCGTATAGTCGTCGGCCGGCACGTAGATGGCCTGCAGCGAGGTGATCGAGTGTCCATGGGTCGAGGTGATGCGCTCCTGGAGAGCGCCCATCTCGTCGGCCAGATTCGGCTGGTATCCCACGGCCGAGGGCATGCGGCCCAACAGCGTGGAGACCTCGGAGCCGGCCTGCGTGAAGCGGAAGATGTTGTCGATGAACAACAGCACGTCCTGCTTCTGCACGTCGCGGAAGTACTCGGCCATCGTCAGCGCGGTCAGCGGGACGCGCAGACGGGTCCCCGGCGGCTCGTCCATCTGTCCGAAGACCAGTGCGGTCTTCTCAAGGACGCCGGCCTCCTGCATCTCCCCGATGAGGTCGTTGCCCTCACGGGTGCGCTCCCCGACTCCCGCGAACACCGAGACACCGCCGTGGTTCTGGGCGACGCGCTGGATCATCTCCTGGATGAGCACCGTCTTGCCGACGCCGGCGCCACCGAAGAGTCCGATCTTGCCTCCCTCGACGTACGGGGTGAGCAGATCGATGACCTTGATTCCAGTCTCGAACATCTGAGTCTTCGACTCGAGCTCGTCGAACGCCGGCGGGTTGCGGTGGATGGGCCACCGCTCCTTGATGTCGACATGCTCGTCGTCCTTGAGGTTGAGGATGTTGCCGGACACGTCGAACACGTGTCCCTTGGTGACATCCCCCACGGGGACCTCGATGGGGCCGCCCGTGTCGATCACCTCAGCTCCCCTGACCAGTCCATCGGTCGGCTTCAGCGCGACCGCGCGGACGGTGGAATCCCCAAGATGCTGCTCCACCTCCAAGGTGATCTCGTGAAGAGTCTCGCCCTCGGTGTTGCCCACGTTGGAGATCGTGACCTTGAGGGCGTTGTAGATATCGGGCAGGTGGCCCACGGGGAACTCGACGTCGATAACCGATCCCTGAACGCGTGTGATGCGTCCAGCGGTCGGCTCGGCCGCCGTCTCCTCGGAAACCGCTGTGGTCTGGTTCTCAGCCATATGCGTTCCTACTCTTCCTCTTTGTTCAGCGCGTCGGCGCTGCCGATGATTTCGGTAAGTTCCTGGGTGATCGACGCCTGGCGGGAGGCGTTGAGCTTCCGTGTGAGGTCATCGATGAGATTTCGGGCGTTGTCCGTCGCCGTGTGCATGGCGTTCTGGCGGCTGGCCGTCTCGGATGCGGCGGAGGTGAGCAGGCATTCGTGGATGCGCGACTGGATGTACTTGGGAAGTATGGCGTCCAGAACCTCGTCGACGCTGGGTTCGAAGGAGTACAACGGAGTCGCCTCATCCGCCTCCGACTCGGGAACGGGTCCCGAGTCGGGCTCCTGCTGGAGGACGAGCTCAACCGGGAGCATGCGCAGGACGCGCACCTTCTGCGTGACCATATTCACGAACTCCGTGAAAACGATGTACAGTTCGGACACCCCGCCGTGCTCCGCATCCTTCATATACGCGTCAAGCAGCGTCGACGATATCGACTCCGCCACCTCCACGCCGGGATGGTCGCTGTCGCCCTCCCACGTCCCCGCGACCTCGCGGTTGCGGTACTTGTAGTAGGTCACTCCGCGGCGCCCATACACATACAGCTGCGACTTCTTGTCGTGCGCGTCGAGACGCGCCAGCAGGGATTCGGTCTCACGGATGATGGACGACGTGTAAGCGCCTGCCATCCCTCGGTCGGCCGTCAGTGCGAGCACCGCGACGCGGGGGTTGTCCTCGTTCTTGCGCACGATCGGATGCGTGATGTGGGTATGCGCCACCAATGCCTGCACGGCCTCGAAAATCGCGTCCGTGTACGGCTTCGCGTTCAGCGCCACATCCCGCGCCTTCGCGATGTGCGAGGACGCGATCATCTCCTGGGCGTTGAAGATCTTCTGGAGCGAGGCCGTCGAGGCGATCCTCGACTTCAATGCAAGTTGGGAACCCATGAATCACTTCCCCCCGGCCACGATCTTCTCCTGCTCCACAGGGGTGTCCGGCCTGACGGACGGCTTCTTCTCCACCAACGGCTTGCCGGCCTTCGTCACGAAGGTGGCGCGGAAGTCGTCGATGGCCTTGTCCAGAGCGGTTTCGGTGTCCTTGGTGAAATCCCCGGTGTCGCGAATCGTCGAGAGGATGTCGGTGTTGTGGTCGAGATAGTCCAGCATGGCCTTCTCGAACGGCAGCACGTCACCCAAATCGAGATCGTCAAGCTTTCCGTGGGTTCCCGCCCACACCGACACGACCTCCTGCTCCATGGAGTACGGCGAGAACTGGGGCTGCTTGAGCAGCTCGGTAAGCCTCGCCCCACGGGTCAGCTGGGCCTTGGACGCGGCGTCCAAATCGGAGGCGAACATCGCGAAGGACTCCAAGGACCGGTACTGGGCCAAAGAGATCTTCAAGGTTCCGGAGACCTTCTTCAGAGCCTTCGTCTGCGCGGCGCCGCCGACTCGGGACACCGAGATGCCCACGTCCACGGCGGGACGCTGGTTGGCGTTGAACAGATCGGACTGCAGGAAGATCTGGCCATCGGTGATGGAGATCACGTTGGTCGGTATGTACGCCGACACGTCGTTGGCCTTCGTCTCAATGATCGGCAGACCGGTCATCGAACCTCCGCCCAGATCGTCGGACAGCTTGGCGCAGCGTTCCAGCAGACGGGAGTGCAGGTAGAACACATCGCCAGGATATGCCTCGCGCCCCGGCGGGCGACGCAGAAGCAGCGAGATGGACCGATACGCCTCGGCCTGCTTGGACAGATCGTCGAACACGATGAGGACGTGTTTGCCGTGGTACATCCAGTGCTGGCCGATCGCCGAGCCGGTGTAGGGGGCAATGTACTTGAACCCCGCGGAGTCCGATGCGGGGCTCGCCACGATGGTGGTGTACTCCATCGCCCCGGCCTCTTCAAGGCTCTGACGCACCGAAGCGATCGTGGAGCCCTTCTGACCGATCGCCACGTAGATGCAGCGCACCTGCTTCTTGGGATCGCCGCTCTCCCAGTTCGTCTTCTGGTTGATGATCGTGTCGATCGCGATGGCGGTCTTGCCGGTCTGCCTGTCGCCGATGATGAGCTGGCGCTGCCCACGGCCGATCGGGGTCATCGCGTCGATGGCCTTGAGCCCGGTGGACATGGGCTCGTCGACCGGATGACGGTGCATGACGTCGGGGGCCTGCGCCTCAAGAATTCGACGTCCCTCGCTGGCGATCTCGCCGAGTCCGTCGATGGGGTTGCCCAAAGGGTCGACCGTGCGACCGAGATAGCCGTCCCCCACTGGAACGGACAGGACGTCCCCTGTTCTGCGGACCTCCTGGCCCTCCTCGATTCCGGCGAAGTCGCCCAGAACCACGACGCCGATCTCCCGCGCGTCCAGATTGAAGGCCAGCCCCAAAGTGCCGTTCTCAAAGGTCAGCAGCTCGTTGGCCATGCAACCAGGCAGTCCCGTCACATGCGCAATGCCATCGCCGGCCGTGGCCACATACCCGACCTCCTGGGTCGGCGTGTCCGACGGCTTGTACGATTCGACGAACTCGTCGAGCGCCTTGCGAATCGTGGCGGGATCGATGGTAAGTTCTGCCATGATCACTCCTTATGTTGTTTTTCTGACTGTACGTCGTTATCGGTCATACGACCGTTCATGCACTTGTCTTGACCCGTCGGCGCAGCAACTGCAGCTGGGCCACCACCGTGTTGTCGGTGACCTCATCCCCCACCTGGATGCGCATGCCACCCAGAACCGTCGCGTCGACGACGGAGTTGATGTGGACGGCACGGCCGAGTCTGGCCGAGTAGGCACGGGACAGACGATCTATCTGATCGGGAGTCAGCGGCGTGGCCGTGGTGACGGTAACCATCGATTCACCCATATGACGGGAGAACTTGTTGATCAGCCACTGGATCGTCGCCAGATACCGCCGATTGCGGAGGTTCTCCGTGGCTCGCTCCGCAAGACGCATCGTGATGGGGTCGAGGTTGTTGCCGCCCAGAACGGTGTGAAGCAGCTGGATGCGGGTCTGCGACGGAACCTTCTCGTCGTAGAGGCGCGCCCGGACCACGGGAAGGTTCAACAGCGCCGAATGCAGCTCGGCGAGCTGAACTGACACGGTGAGGGTCGATCCGGCGGAATCCGCCGCATACATCATGGCGTCAACCCCGAAATCCTCGACCGCGTTGGCGATATCGCCCGACCTGCTCCACCTGCGCGCCGCAAGATCGGTGAGGATCTCCATGGTCAGCGGATGCGCCCGATCTCCCAGAAGGGTCGACAGCAGCCGCTTCTTGTCATCCAAAGACCGCGATGGGTCGGTCAACGCCCGCTCCACATGGGTGGAACCATCCAGAAGATCCGTGACGGTGAACAGCTCATTGCCGATCCGCCACGCGTCGTCGCCCGCATTGCGGAGTCTGGGCGCCAGGGAATCACGCGACGTGCGATCCGCTATACGCGATGCCTCTCCACGCATGTGCCCTCACCTCCTCCTTGCGACATGGCTCATCACTTGCGTTCGCCGTCCGATGAGCCGATCTCATCGATCATCTGATTGATCATCGACGACTGGACGGCATCATCCTCAAGACGGGAGCCGAGAATCTTACCCGCCAGCGCGGTGGCCAACGTTCCGACCTCGCCGCGCAGGCTGACCAGCGCCTGCTTCTGCTGGGCCTCGATCGAGCGCTGCGCATTGGCGGTGACCTGGGACGCCTCCGTCTCGGCCCTCGACCGGGCGTCGGCGATGATGTGCGAGGCCTCGGCGCGCGCGTCGTCACGGATCTTCGACGCATCCACGCGTGCCGTGCTCAGCTGCTCCTCGTACTTGCGCTTGGCCTCGTCGGCATCCTTCTGGGCCTTCTGGGCCTTGGCGATGCCGCCTTCGATCTTGTGGGACCTCTCGTCGAAAACCGACTGGAACTTCGGCAGGAAGTACTTGTAGAAGAACGCCGCGACGATGACGAGGATAATCAGCGACCACACGATGTCATACGACTTGGGCAGGAACAGGTCCACGCCACTGGCTGCCACGGTAATCATGATGCCTTCCTCCTTTCATGTCCTTGTAGTCTCATCAGTTCCCACGGTGGGTCAGCTGAAGATGAACGCGGCCACGAAGCCGAGCAGCGCCAGCACCTCGACGAACGCGAGACCAAGGAACATGAGCGTCTGCAGGCGTCCACCCAGTTCGGGCTGACGGGCAGTGCTCTCGATCGTCTTGCCAATGAGGATTCCCAGACCGATACCGGGGCCAATGGCCGCGAGACCGTATCCGACGACGTTCAGGTTGCCGGCGACCTCAGCGAGGGTGACGATATCCATAATTGTGTCCTTTCTGGTTATTGCTTAAGAAAGCAACAGATGTTGTCCCGGCGTCAGTCGATCTCCGGGTAGCTCATATTGATGTATGCGGTTGTCAGGATGGCGAAGATATAGGCCTGCAGGAAGGCGACCAGCGCCTCGAACAGGAACATGAAGACTCCGGCCGCGAAGGTGATCACGCCGAAGGGCATAAGCAGCTTGCCCGCGTAGTCGATGAGGAAGAACTGCGTCGCCGACAGACACAGGGCGAGGATAAGGTGTCCCGACACCATGTTCGCGAAGAGTCGAATCGTCAGGGAGAACGGTCTGATGACCAGAAGCTCGAGGAGCTGGATGGGCGCGAGCAGAAAGTAGATCGGCCACGGAACGCCCTTGGGGAACAGCTCGTCCTTAAGGAAACGCCCCAGACCCTTCTCCCGCACGCCGGCCACCCAATACTGGCAGAAGCACCACAGCGCGAAGGCAAGCGGCAGGGTGATCGTGGCGCTGGCCGCGATGTTGAAGCCAGGAACGATGCCGCAGAGGTTGAACACCAGCAGGGTGAAGAAGACGGTCGTGACCATGGGGACATACCGACGTCCCCGAAGCTCGCCCATCACCTGATAGACGATGTTGTCGCGGACGAAATCCACCATCATCTCGATGGCCGCCTGCCACCGTCCCGGGATCAGACGCGCACGGGCGGCCGTGACGCCGAGGACGACGAGCATGATGGCCGTGGCCAGAATGCGGACCAGAATGATGCGATTGACGGCGAAGGGTGTGCCCGAGAAGAGAATCTCCGGAGGGAGAAAATCGTCGATGCTGGGCATCTCCATGGACTTCGCCGCGAGAGTCACCGCACCCACAGCATACGCAGCACTGATCATCGCGCGCCTCCCGCTTCGTTCAGCTGTCAGTCTAGCCCATCGGTCGGGCTGAATGTATCGGGCCGATTTCCTCCGCGAGGAGCATCACCGGTCTGCCGGGCGCGACTCGGGGTCGTGTCGACATTCAACCCCGAATGGCTAGATGTGATTCTAGGACTGTTTTCTACAAGGCCGTATCCATCGGCCGACAATGGCGCGAATCCGTCCCTTCGAGGCGATCCCGGAGCGTGTCGGATGGCGCGGTCGGTGCCGAGTCTCTTCTCGGATCTCAGCGCCGGGACCTCGGACAGGTCGTACGGCGTGGTCTGGTACACCCAGTTGAGCCAGTTGCGCCAGAGGAGATTGGCATGGGCCCGCCAGGAGAACAGAGGCTCCAGCGTGGGGTCGTCATGGGGGTAGTAGTTCGCCGGAAGCGGGACGTTGACCATGCCCTTGGCCATATCCCGCTGGTATTCGTCGGCCAGAGTGTACTTTCCGTATTCCCAATGGCCCAGAGCGAACACCTCGGAGAAGTCGCGCGTGGCGATGAGTCCCGGTCCTGACCGCGGCCCCCAGGTGAGCGTCTGCAGAGCGGGGTTCGCCGCGACGTCCTCCTCATCCACGCCGGCGATACGCGAATGCGGCTGAAGGGCCACCTCATCGAATCCGTTCGTCAGGAAGCAGTACTCGTCCTGCAGGAACTGCGGGAACACGCCGAACAGCTTCGTGTCCAGAACGTGCTTGCGCACGCCATAACGGTGATAGAGCGCACCCATTGCCCCCCAGCACAGGTACATGGTGGAGAACACATGAGACCCCGCCCAATCGAGGATATGCGTGAACTCGTCCCAGTAATCGACCTGCTCGAAGTCCAGATGCTCCACGGGAGCCCCCGTGACGACGAGACCGTCGTAGCAGTTGTCCTCGAAGGCGTCGAGATTCTCGTAGAACTTGAGCAGATGGTCGGCGCTGACATGCGTGGACTGGTGCGTGGAGGTCTTCATGAAGTCGACCTCTACCTGCAGAGGGGACTTGGAGATCAGCCGCAGAAGCTGCGTCTCCGTCTCGATCTTCTTGGGCATGAGGTTGAGGATCACCAGTCGCAACGGCCTCACGCGCTGGCGCTCGGCCTCAGGCCTCTCCAGCGCGAAGATGCGCTCGGAGTCAAGTATGGCCCGCGCCGGCAGGCCACTGGGAATATTGATAGGCATGGCAACCATTATGTCCGTATCCCGGCACAAAGGGGTTCACCACACCGATTTGACATTCCCGCATCACTCGGTAAAGTAGATAGAGCTGCCGTTAAGGCGGCCGACGCGGGGTGGAGCAGCTCGGTAGCTCGCTGGGCTCATAACCCAGAGGTCTCAGGTTCAAATCCTGACCCCGCTACGAGAATGGCGCGATATCAACGATATCGCGCCATTGCTTTTCTCCACAAGCTCTTAGGTACGCGCAAAAGTACGCACAGTCGCGGAAACGCCACCCCCACCGATGTGACACGTCTGGAGACGCATCCCCTTCGACGGGACGGCAGCGCACGATTCCGGGAACCCGCAGGTCACAGCGACGCGATCGCGGGACACCACCGCAAACACGGTTCATCGTCGGCGCGACGGCCCGGGCGTTCCGCCGGCTGGGTTTCCAACGAGTTCGGGCACCTCGAGTGCATGATGTGCATGGTATGGAATTGGTCGGTTTTTCGATCGAAGGGGTGGGTGTTCGAAGTATGCGTTTCCTGTCGTGGGTGGCGGCGTGCGTGGATGCCCGCCGGCCGGAATCATGTGTGATCGCGGTGTTGAAGGTGGCTGTTCGTCATCGTCGTCAAGATGCAGGCCGGTATAGTGCGTCGTGCTGTCGGCTACGCAATGGCGCACACCTTTCGGGTCGCCAACGACGGGCGACCGTGTCTGAGA
>NZ_CASEXV010000089.1 GCF_949292005.1 uncultured Bifidobacterium sp.
ATGGGACACCATCTCTCCCATCTGGATCACCGGGGCGGGATACTTTCCATAGGGAGCGTAGTCGTAGTTCATGGCTATGACCGCGTAGCCCCGACTTACCATCATGGTCGCGTAGGCCGTCATCCCCGATTTGTCGCCGGCGATGAATCCTCCGCCATGTGCCCAGACGATCACCGGCAGCGTGGAGGACTGTCGTTCCGTGGGCTCGTACAGGTCGAAGGTGTTGCGGCCGTAGCTCGAAGGATAGGTGAGATTCCTGACGACCGTGACCTTCCGCCGCATGGACGCGTATCCGCTGGTCGTGGTGAGTTCCTGCTCGCGGAAGGCGTTTCACAGAAGGAGGATCGATGGCGTGGGACTGAGCGTGAACCAGACGGTGACAAGAACCATGGAGGTGGCGATGATCAGGATGAGCGTGAGTCCAAGGCGCCGGAGACGATCACGTAGTCGTTGGAGGATGCTGCGGTCGGATTGCGTCGTCGTTCCGCGTGATGAGGCCATGCCGTCATGCTAGCCGTGGCCGTGTCCTGGCTTTCATGATTCCTTCACGTTGATGGGCATATCATGTCACTATTGGGTATAGTCGATGACGATGGGGTGGTACGCCGTGCGAGGACGACATTGCTCGGTGCCGATGTGCGATCGGCCCGCTGAGGAGTTCTGGGACACCGTTCATCGGAGCTCTTCGATTGATGGGGAGTCTCCCGCGACGCTTCCGGTGTGCCGGTTGCATTCATGGATTCTTTCCAATGGCGGGGATTTGTCGTTGAGATACCGCGGCTGATTTTTCGTGTTACGGCGGGGCGGCTTGCTATGCCCACGACGGACTGTGATGATGGTGGCCATAAGGATCATCAGGAGCGCGACGATCTGTGCCATGAATGCTGAAGGCGTGGTTGTGGGGAGAAAGAGGAATTGATGGCTAGACACGTTATGGCGCATGGTGCGACGCAGAAGCCGCAGGGGAAACGACTGTGGCCGTGGGTTCTCGGCATTGTGGGCGTCTGTCTTCTCGCGCTGGTGGCCGTGGGCGGCGTGGCGTCATGGAAGCTCTACAACCAGGCACTGTCGGTGAAGGACCACGAGACCAAAGCGTTGAAGTCGTTGGAATCCGTGTCGTCCCTCTCGTCCTCGCAGAAGATGTCCACAATCAAGGTGAGCATCTCATCCGCGAAAAACGATACGGCCAAGGCTAATGAGATAGCGCATGGTCGTTTGTGGAACATTGCGGCGCGGATTCCGGTGATCGGGAACGATGTGGCCACGGTCCAGGGAATGACCGCCGTGATGTCGAATGTGGTCGGAAGCACCGTGCCGCGACTGGTCGACGTGGTGGAATCCCTTCAGACATCGAATCTGAGCACGGGGGACGCGGCCATCAACCTCACCCCCATCCTGTCGTCGCAGAAGGAGATGTCGTCGATCAGTTCCGCCTTGGTCAAACAGGTCGATGCCTATGACGCACTGAGCACGCCACGGACATCCAAAGTGAGAACGGTGTATCTGTCCGGCAAGACCTCGCTGGCATCGCTCGAAAAGTCGGTGACGAGCCTGACCAATGGGTTCCAGATCCTTCCCGATTTCCTCGGGGCCGACGGAGCAAAAACATACGCGGTGATGGCCATGACGACATCCGAGGCCCGATCATCCGGTGGCCTCATCGGATCAGTCGGGGAGATGAAGA
>NZ_CASEXV010000090.1 GCF_949292005.1 uncultured Bifidobacterium sp.
CCTCATGTAACCCGCATGACGCGGGCTTGCATCGTCTCGCAGGCAATCCCCGAATCAGGTAGCACTCCGGCATCACCATAGAATGCTGTTGCCAATCACCCCGCAGGCAACAAAAAAGCCCCACGACCCGGAGATCGTAGGGCTTTCATGTGGTGCGCCAGACAGGATTCGAACCTGCAACCTGCTGATCCGTAGTCAGCTGCTCTAATCCATTGGGCTACTGGCGCATGTCGCTTATCTCGATCACCGTGAGGCCATCGTTTTCGGCAACTCGAATAGAATACCGCGCGGTCCGGAGCCGTGCAAACTGGCGTGTCGCTGGCACGTGACGAAACGTCTAGGCGAGAAGCCGTCCTCGCTGCTGCCGTTCAGAGGCGAGGATCACCGTGGGGGCCGCCCCCTGCGTGACGCACTCCTCCTCCACGATGACCTTCGCCACGTCGTCGCGCTGGGGAAGATCGAACATCGTCCCCTCCAGCACGTGTTCGATGATCGCCCTCAGCCCGCGCGCCCCCGTGCCCGAATCCACCGCGGAATGGGCGATGGCCCGCAACGCCTCGGGCGTGAACGAAAGCTCCGCCCCATCCATCGCGACGAGCCTCTCATACTGCTTGGTCAGCGCGTCCACGGGCTCCGTGAGTATCCGCACCAGATCATCCTCATCGAGATCATGGAGCACGGTGACGATGGGAAGGCGTCCTATGAATTCCGGCAGCAGACCGAAGTCGGCGAGGTCATCCGCCGTCGCATGCGAGAGGATGTCATGCTCGTCGATGGGCTCGCTCCTCCAGGTCGACGCAAACCCACTGGTATGCGCTCCCAGTCGTCGCTCGATGATGTCGGCAAGACCCACGAACGCGCCTCCGCAGATGAAAAGGATTCCCGAGGTATCGATCTTCACCGTCTCCTGCTCGCGGTGCTTGCGCGTGCCCTCCACGGGAACGCTGGCAGTGGTGCCCTCGATGATCTTGAGCAGAGCCTGCTGCACGCCCTCGCCGCTCACGTCGCGGGTGATGGACGTGTTCTCGCCGCTTTTGCGGGCGATCTTGTCGATCTCGTCGATGTAGATGATGCCATGCTGAGCCATCTCCACATCGCCGTCGGCCGCCTGCACAAGCCTCTGGAGCACCGTCTCGACGTCGTCGCCGACGTATCCCGCCTCCGTGAGCGTGGTGGCGTCCGTCATGGCGAAGGGCACGTCCATGGCCGACGCGAGCGTTTTGGCCAGATACGTCTTGCCCACGCCCGTGGGGCCGATCATCAGGATGTTCGACTTCTCCACTTTCACGCTCTGTAGGGGACCGCCCTCGTTCGGCGCGTGCACGTCCTTGTCGTCGCCGCGGGTATGCACGCGGAGTGTGGATGCCGCGTCCATCATGTCCATGTTGACGCGCTTGTAATGGTTGCGCACCGCGACCGCCAGAGTCCGCTTGGCTGCGTCCTGCCCCACGACATACCGATCGAGATGCTTCTTCACGGCAGCCGGTGAGGGCAGAGGCACCGCATTGTCCACCGCGTCCCTGCGGGCCTCCTCCGAGATGATCTCGACGCACAGCCCGATGCACTCGTCGCAGATGGCCGCGCTCGGCCCCGTGACAAGCTTGCGGACCTGATGCTCCGATTTGCCGCAGAAGGTGCAGCGCGGGGAATCCTCGTTGTAGCTCACCACTTCACCCATGGATGATCCTTTCGACCGATCGGGTCTCCCCTATGACGATACCCCCGGACGATACCCCCGGAGTGACGATGCCCCCGGCGGCGGGCGCCGGGGGCATACGGTACGACGTGGTCGGAAAACGCGCGGACTACTTGCGTGGGCCCAGCACCTCATCGACGATTCCATACTCCTTGGCCTGTGGGGCCGTGAGGAAGGTGTCGACCTCGATGTCCTTGCGGATGCGTTCGACATCCTGACCGGTGTGCTTGGCCAGGGTGTCCTCCAGCCATTCACGCAGCCGGAGCATCTCCTTGGCCTGGAGTTCGATCTCCGTCGCCTTGCCGAAGCCCTGGTCGATGGCCGGCTGATGGATCAGCACCCTGGCGTTGGGAAGGATCAGCCTCTTGCCCTTGGTTCCCGCCGCAAGCACGATGGCAGCCGCGGAGGCCGCCTGTCCAAGGCAGACCGTCTGAACGTCGGGCTTGATGTACTGCATCGTGTCGTAGATCGCGGTCATGGCGGTCATGGATCCACCGGGCGAGTTGATGTACATCATCACGTCGCGATCCGGATCCTGGCTTTCCAGAACCAGCAACTGCGCCATGATGTCATCGGCGGATGTGTCGTCCACCTGAACGCCCATGAAGATGATCCGATCCTCGAACAGCTTCGTATACGGATCCTGGGTCTTCATCCCGTAAGGCGTCTTCTCCGAGAACTGCGGAAGAACATACCTGTCCTGGGCCTGCTCGCCGGATCTCCACGACGGTCCGGCCAGACGCCGGGCACGCGTCACAAAACGCGCTTCCTCGCTTGCCATGCTCACTCCCCCTGCTTCCTGGTGCTCATCGTCTCCGGCGTGGTCACGATGCGGTCCACGAAACCATACTCCAACGCCTGCTGGGCTGTGAACCAATGGTCGTACTCGTTGTCCCGGTAGATCTCCTCGACCGTGTGTCCCGTCTGCTCGGCGGTGAGTCCCGACAACGTCTTCTTCATGTCCATGATCAGCTCGGCGTTGATGCGCACGTCGGTCGCCGTCCCCCCGACCCCGCCCGAGGGCTGGTGCATGAGAACGCGGGCATGGGACGTAATGAAACGCTTGCCCTTCGTGCCCGAGCTGAGCAGGAACTGGCCCATGGACGCCGCCATTCCCACGGCCACCGTCGCCACGTCGGGCTCGATGAGCGGCATGGTGTCGTAGATGGCCCTGCCCGCGGTGATGGAGCCACCCGGCGAATTAATGTACAGCCAGATGTCCTTGGTCGGATCCTCCGCCGCGAGCATAAGCATCTGCGCGCAGATGACGTTGGCGTTGTCGTCCTTGACCTCGGACCCCAGCCAGATGATGCGCTCCTTGAGCAGACGCGTGAAGATGGGATCCGCCGCCGAAGGCCCCTCGCCCTCGGCCATCACGGGCCGGGACGCCAGGGATGGCGTGGATGTCAGAATATCTGCCACCATGTCTCCTTATCGATGTGTCGTTTCTTGAACATTACCGCTGAGAACAGACCACGGCCGGATCGTTGCGCTCAATGCGCAACAGACGAGGCTCCACGAACTGCGCGACCATGGACGACACGGCCACAGCGAGACCCACCGGCACCACCAGCGACATCGGGGCGTTGACCAGCTCGAACACCAGACACATGGCCATCATCGGGGCCTTCTGGGAGGCGGCAAGCAGCGCGGCACCGCCCATGACGGCGCAGGCGGCCAGGGAATCGCCGGGCATCACCACGATCCAGCCGCACCCCAGAAGCGTTCCCAAAGACATTCCCAACGCGATTCCCGGCTGAAGAACGCCGCCCGACGCGCCCGAGCGAAGCGTGATCAGCGTCACCACGGCCTTGGCCAGAAAAGTCAGCGCCGCGGTAGCAGCCACGACTCCCACCGGCGAGGTCATCGACGTCAGCGACAGCGTCAGCTGGGCGGAGGCCCTGCCGTTGCCCATCACCTGCGGGACGACCAGCGCCACAAGACCCGTCACCATGGCGGCGGCGGGCATCATCCACAGGATGTCCGATCCGGTCGGCCTGTTGGACGTGGCGATCGCCGACACCCTGCGGAAAAGCGCCCCGGCCACTCCGAAGACCATCCCGGCCACCAGAGAGAAGATGAGGATGGTCGGCGTGTACGCCGTCGACAGTCCCGCCACGTCGTAGAACACATGCCGTCCCTTGATGAGGGACGCGACGAAGGCCGCCACCACCGAAGTCCCCAATGCCACGGCGGCCGTGGTGACTGACGCGCCGACGACCAGTATCTCGGTGACGAAGAACAGCCCGGCCAGCGGCGCATCATACACGCCGGCGAGTCCCGCCGCGGCGGCGACCGCGACGATGATCCGTCGGTCGTGCTCCGACACGGAGACCACGCGACCGAACCACTGGCCCATCAGAGCGCCCAGTTCGCGGGGGGCCACTTCACGGCCGATGGACGAACCGCATCCGACGATCATGATCTGCAGAAGGACATGGACGATCGTCTGCCACCATGGCATCGGAGCCCCGGACACCGCCTTCGCGACGGAGGGAACCGGCCGCGACCGTGTCCGCAGAAGCCACCAGACGATGGCCGCGATGACCGATCCGATGACGACCGAAAGGATGCGTCGGATGGGATCCGTCTCGAACGGACCAGGCTGCGCCGAGGTCTCGACGAATCCCAGGGCGAGCTTCTCGATGCCATACAGAAGTAGCGACAGCAGACCCGCGCCGACGCCGACCACGGCGCCGAGGACGATCACAACGCCCAGATACATGGCGAAGCGCCGTGGCGACAGCGATTCAGGCTCACCCGCAGCGGATTCAGCGGACATGGATGCACTCCTTTGCTCGCGCATGACCATCAGAGCATCCGAGGTCGGTTCGGACGGCACTACGCTCTATGCCAGCATAAAAGAAAGGTCCGGAACGGAAGCCCCGGACCTTCACCACCCTAGTGAGAGGACGTCGTCGCGTCAGACGTGCCCATCACCGTTGTCATGGTCATTGCCGTGATCTCTGCCGGCTACTCGGCGTCCTCCACGGGAGCATCGTCCTGCGCCGACAGCTCATCGGCCACCTGCGCGGCGGCCGACGCGGCCTCAACGCTTTCGGATTCCTCCTCCTCGGCCGCATCCCCAAGAAACTCGCTGAGATCGAGGGCCTCGCCACCGGAGGTGAACGAGACGGCGCGCATTCCCGCGAGCAGGCCCTTCGAACGGCCGACTTCCTGAACGGCCGAACCAAGCTGGCCGTTGCGGACAATCGCGTTGATGAACTGGCTGGGATCCATGCCGTACTGCTGGGCGATGGACGCGAGGAAGTTGGTGACCTCGGTCTGGCTGACGGTAATCTCCATCTTCTCGGCGAGGGCGTCGAGAACCATCTGGTCGCGCAGCTCCTTGTCGGTAGACTCCTCTGCCTCTTTGCGCTGCTCGTCGGTGGCCTTCTCGGGATCGGGCGTCATGCCCTTAAGATGCTCCTCAACCGCGTTCTTGCGCAGATCCTTGGGAACGGGAATCTCCTGGCCATCCTGAAGCCTGGCGATGAAGGCGTCACGGGCGTCGGTGGCCTGACGGCCCTCCGCGTCACGTGCGGCGGCCTTGCGGACATCGGCCTTGAGCTCGTCGAGCGTGTCGAATTCGGATGCCTCCTGCGCGAAGTCGTCGTCAAGCTCAGGAAGCTCCTCGGTCTTTACCGAGTTGACCTTCACCTTGATCTCGGCCTTCTGCCCCTCGTGGTCTCCGGCCTCAAGCGTTCCCTCAAACGTCGTCTCCTCGCCAGCGGAGAGTCCCTCAAGGGCCTCGTCCAGACCGTCAAGCATGGTGCCCGATCCGAGCTGGTAGCTGACGCCCTCCTGCGAATCGGCAGTCTCGCCGTCAACGGTGGCGTTGAGGTCGATGTTGGCGAAGTCGCCCTTCTCGATGGGGCGGTCCACGCCGACGAGGGTTCCAAAACGCTGACGCAGAGCCTCAAGGCGACGATTGACATCCTCGTCGGAAATCTCGGCCTTGGGAACCTCGATCGTGAGGTCGGCGAGCTCGGGAATCTCAATGTCGGGACGACGCTCGACGGTCGCCACGAACTTCAGCTTGGTCTCGCTCGACGCCGAATCGGGAACCTCCTGGACATCAATCTCGGGATCGGCCATCGGACGGACCTTCTTGGTCTCCAAAGCCTTGGAGTACAGTTCCGGGACGGCTTTGTTTACAGCCTCGCCGGCGACTGTGGCGAAGCCCAGACGCTGGTCGACGATCTTGCCGGGAACGTGGCCCTTGCGAAAGCCGGGGACGTTGATCTGCGACGCGATGTCCTTGCGCGCCTGATCCAGATACGGATCGAACTCCTCGGGGTCGACCGTGACGGTAAGCCTCACCTTGGTGGGCTCAAGATTCCTGACGCTGATTTTCACTCTGGCGCTCCTGAAGACTGATTTATATGCTGACTCTGCCCTAAGGCAACCGTTACATGATAGCGCGTCTCACGGACTCTCCGACAAGATCCACCTGCCAGGGCCGCGCGCCCTGCTGAGTGAGAAACACGCGGACGCTGTCATCATCACTTGCGTCGATGTCATCCGACCAGCACAGATTGCGGACGATCTGAGGCTTGATGATGACGTCGGCCGGCGTCCGGGTGTCGCGCGCTATCCCCGACACCACCCCGCGTGCCGCGGTCAAGCGTTCCAACCTCCGGGGATGTCGTTCCCACACGCGCATGGATTTCGGCGCGTTCGCCAGCTCGGTATCGCCAGCGCTCGGAGAAGACGGCCATTCGTCCTCCGGCAGCTCAAGTGCGCGTTCAATCGCCTCGCGCCACACCGAAGGCCTTACCTGGCGTTGGATCGGAGCGTATCTCGCGAACATGCGTTCCCTGTCGTCCCCCGTTCGCACGCGGACACGCTCGTTCAGCGATCGGATCGCACGGAACTCGCGTCCGTTGTGTGGTTTGACGCGGGCCGCCTCGATGATGGCGTGGTCGGGAAGCAGCAGGGACGGAGCGATGTCATGCTCCCTCGCCAGCTCATCACGCACCATCCATAGAGAGCGCGCCACCGCCTGACCACGGCGGTCTCGGCCTAGTGCCGTGAACCCGGAGATATGCATCCACGGCACCTTATGCGAGGGGGACGGATGCGTCGAAACATACAGGATGTGCGCGAACTCCTGACGCGCCCATCCGTCCTTTCCCTGATCGCGCAGTTCGGCTCCCAGCACCCGCTCAAGATCGATGAGCAGCTCCACGTCAAGGGCCGCGTAGTTTCGCCAATCCCGGGGAATCGGACGATAGGACCAGTCCGCGGCGGAATGCTCCTTGGCCAGCGTCACGCCCAGAAAACGTTCCGTGACGGCGGCCAGGCCGAATCGTCTGACGCCCAGCATCCGCGCAGCGAGCTCCGTGTCGAAAAGAGCGTCCGGGACCAGCCCCAGATCCGCGAATCCGGGAAGATCCTGCTTCGCGTCATGAAGAATCCATTCCGCGCCCGACACCGCGTCGGAGAAATCCTTCCATCGGACGTTCTCCCGCGACAGCGCCACCGGATCAAGAAGGATGATCCCCGCACCCTCACGTTTGAACTGGATAAGCCAGTCCTCATGCCCATAGCGAAATCCCGATGCCCTTTCGGCGTCGACGGCGAGGGGACCCGAGGCTGCGGCCAAACGCTCACAGCATTCACGGTATCCATCCGCGGTATCCACAACGTCGGGAACGCCCTGCGAAGGCTCCCGAAGCAACCGGGGCACCGGCCCCATCTGCGTGTTATGCTGCTGCGCTCGAACTTGTGACATATTCCCTAGGCTAGAGAGACCATTGACTTCTTAATCAGTACACCACAAAACCGTGGTCGCGGAACTGCCCCGCCACGCGTTCGCGGAGTTCCTTCGAAGGACCCTCGCAGTCCTCAAGCGGATAGGGTATACGCAGCTGGTGCCATTTGGGCCGCCCCAACTGATGGAATCCCAGAACGTCGATATGTTCGACCGCGCCATCGAAGCTCTCGCAGATGCGGGCGACGTTCTCAACGTTCTCGACGGAGTCCGTCAGACCCGGCACGAGGACGAACCGCACCCATATCTTCTTGCCACGCTCGGCCAGACGCCGTCCGAACGCTATTGTGGGGGCGAGCGTCCCGCCCGTGACCCTGCGGTATGTCTCCTCATCGCCCGACTTCACATCAAGCAGGCACAGGTCGATGTCGTCGATCATGGCGTCCGTGTAGTTCTGATTGAGAAATCCGGAGGTGTCCAGACATGTGTGGACGCCCATCTCCTTGGTGGCCCTGAAGACACGCGACACGAACGCCGGCTGCATCATCGACTCGCCGCCGGAGAACGTTATTCCGCCGCCAGTGGCTATGAAAAGATCCTTGTACCTGTCGATTTTGGCGACCATCGCATCCAGATAGACCGGGCTGCCGTCGCGCATCCTCCATGTGTCGGGATTCTGGCAGTACTGGCACCGCAGTGGGCATCCGCTCATGAAGACGGTCATACGCGTCCCGGGGCCATCGACGGAGGTGTTGATGTCCCAGGAATGGACGAATCCTATGTCGCCGGTGCGCAGGGCGTCAAGACGGTCATGGCGGTCCATCCCCACCGGGGATTCGAATCCGGACAATCCACCCATAAGCGTGCGGCTTCCCAACTGGTGGGACTCCCGCAGCATATGCGGGGTGGTCGTTCTGAACACTGCCGTCATATGGTCCTCCGATCATGACCTGCCGACATGGAATCGAGAATTCAAGGCCGGCCCTCGTCGTGTCTTCCCGAGCCGGTGCGGCCGCCACCGGAAGTCCCGATGGCGGCCGCACCAATGACCCTATGCTCCTCGGGGCGTCAGTTGGTGACGGCTCCCTGATGGAACGTGCGGGAGATGACGTCAAGCTGCTGCTCGCGGGTGAGCTTGACGAAGTTGACGGCGTATCCGGAGACCCTCACCGTCAGATGCGGATACTTCTCGGGATGGTCGACCGCGTCCTCCAGCTGCTCCTTGCGCAGGACGTTGATGTTGGCGTGGTAGAGACCATGCCCGTTGCCCGCGTCGAGGATGCCGACGAGGTTGTTGATGCGCTCATCCTCATCGCGCCCCAGACCATCCGGTGTGATGGTGTTGGTCAGCGAGATGCCGTCCAACGCGTCGTTGTAGTCGATCTTGCCGACCGAGAACATCGAGGGCAGCATGCCATGGGAGTCCATGCCGTTCTCGGGGTTCGCGCCCGGGGCATACGGGGTGCCCTTCTTGTGCCCGCTGGGGAAGGACCCGGTGTTCTTGCCATATTCGACGTTCGAGGTGATCGTGAGGATCGACTGGGTCGGGACCGCGCCACGGTACACGGGAAGGCGCTTGACCTGACCCATAACCGTGCTGACGACCCACTTGGCCAGATCGTCGGCCCTGTCGTCATCGTTGCCGTAGACGGGGAACTCCCCCTCGGTGCGGTATCCGACGACCAGGTTGTCGTCCGCGCCCTCGACGTACTCGGACTCGTGGCCCGGCATCGTCCTGGCGTCCTTGTTGTAGATCGGATACACCTTGGCGTACTTCAGCGCCGCCAGCGAATCCGCCGCGATGGACAGACCGGACATTCCGCAGCCAAGGGTGCGGTAGACCTCCTTGTCGTGCAGAGCCATCTCGATCGACTCGTACGCATACTTGTCATGCATGTAATGGATGATGTTCAGCGCCTCGACGTAGGTTTCGGACAGCCACTCGAGCGCCTTCTCGTAGTTGGCCTTGACCTTCTCATAGTCGAGCGTTCCGTCGGCCTCGGGCGCGATGGGCTCGATGACGCCCGGATCGATCACCTGCATGCCGGTCATCTCGTCGCGGCCACCGTTGATCGCATACAGCAACGCCTTGGCGGAGTTGACGCGGGCCGCGAAGAACTGCATCTGCTTGCCCACGCGCATGGGTGAGACGCAGCAGGCGATCGCCGCATCGTCGCCCCAATGGGCGCGGATGTCCTTGTCGGACTCGTACTGGATGGCCGAGGTGTCGATGGAGATGCGGGAGCAGAAACGCTTGTATCCTTCCGGAAGCTTCGGATCCCAGAAGATGGTGATGTTCGGCTCAGGCCCCGGCCCCAGATGCTCAAGGGTGAGGGTGTTGAGCAGGCGGAAGGACGTCTTGGTGACCATCGAACGTCCGTCATCGCCGAACCCGGCGTCCGACCAGGTCGCCCAGTAGGGGTCGCCGGAGAAGATGTTGTCATAGTCCTTCGTGCGCAGGAACCGGACGATGCGGAGCTTCATGACGATGTTGTCGATGATCTCCTGCGCGTCGGTCTCGGTAATCAGGCCGCTTTTGAGGTCGCGCTCGAAGTAGCAGTCGAAGAACGCCGACAGACGGCCGATGGACATGGCGGCGCCGTCCTGGCTCTTGACCGAGGCCAGATAGCCCATGTACGTCCACTGCACGGCCTCCTGAGCGGTGACGGCCGGACGGGACAGGTCGAGGCCATACTCCTTGCCCAGCGTGATGAGCTGCTTGAGCGCCTTGATCTGCTCGTCATGCTCCTCACGGAAGCGGATCCAATGCTCGATCTCCGGCTCGGTGAAATCGTTGCGGTACGGCACGGAGTCCTTGTCGCGCTTCTTGACCGCGATCAGGGTGTTCACGCCGTACAGAGCCACACGGCGGTAGTCGCCGATGATCCGTCCACGGCCATACGCGTCGGGCAGACCCGTGAGGATCTTGTTGTGACGGGCGACTTTGATGCGCTTGGTGTAGACGCCGAAGACCCCGTCGTTGTGCGTCTTGCGGTATTTGGTGAAGATCTTTTTGATCTCGGGATCAGGCTGCTTGCCGGCCTCGATGATGGCCTGCTCCACCATGCGCCATCCGCCGTTCGGCATCATCGCGCGTTTGCAGGGCACATCGGTCTGGAGTCCGACGATCACGTTGTCGACATCGGGGCTATCGATGTATCCGGCGGGGAAGGCGTCGATTCCGGCGGGGGTGTGGGTGTCGACGTCATACACGCGCTGCCTGCGCTCCACTGCCAGATAGTTGTCATCAAGATATTTCCACAGATGTCGGGTTTTGTCCGTGGCATCCGCGAGGAACGACTCGTCGCCGTCATAGGGCGTGTAGTTCTTCTGGATGAAATCACGCACATCAATATCGTTCTGCCAGTGTCCTTCGGAGAAACCCTTCCAAGCCTCGGCCTGAAGTTCTTCGGCGGTGGGGGCGGCTACGTCAGCAGCGGTCATAATCACTCCTTGCGTACACGACGACGCCTCTTTACGTCGCCATAACACAAGATTCTAGCGAATAGTAGATAGCCGTGCCCGCCCATGCAACGTGAGCTATATCACACTATGAGGTCACACAGGTCCAGAAAGTACGGGCGTGTCCCGTCGCGGGCCTCGCGGGCCCACTCCCAAGGTCCGGGTCACCGTCCCCGGCCCCAGTCTTTCCATTGGGCGTCCTGCTGATCCCATGTGAGGTTACGCTCTCGGACTATCTTCCACGCGCGTAAAGCCTCCTCCCGCGAATCATATGGGCCCATCCGCTGATCGACCGGAGACTGGGGACCCTGCTCGGGCTCCTCGGTGACGGTGTTGAAATACCATCTGGTGTCTGCCATATTCCCCATCCTTCCTCATGCCATCGCTTCCCGCGTCCGGGTCCTCCACAGGATGAAAGATCAAGCCCACACGGAGACATCGACGGCCACGCCCGGAGTCGTGTCGCATCGTCCCGCGACGGAATCGGGCGCTACTCGCGGAACGCGCTTGTTATGGGCAGCCGGCGGTCGCGCCCAAACGCCAACGCCGTGACCTTGGGACCCAGCGGGTACTGCCGGCGTTTCCATTCGGCACGATCGACAAGCCGCATCACGGTATCGACGGTATCGGCGTCAAAGCCATCCGCGAGAAGATCGGCCCGACCGTGCGCATGCTCAATGTACGCGGCAAGCACCTTGTCCAGCACCGCATAATCGGGAAGCGAATCGGAATCCTTCTGCCCCGGACGCAGCTCGGCACTGGGCGGCTTCGTGATCGAGCTCTCGGGGATAACAAGTCCGGAGGGATCCACCGGACGGATGGACACCGCGCCGCGCGACGACGGAAGCGCTCCCCCGACGCCGATGCCACGCGACGCCGCCTTGTTGCGCCAGCGCGACAGCTCCCAGACACGTGTTTTCAGAAGGTCCTTGATGGGGGCGTAGCCCCCGACCGCGTCACCATAGATGGTCGAATACCCGCAGGCGAGCTCGGACTTGTTCCCCGTCGCCAACGCGAGCAGCCCCCGGGAGTTCGAAAAGGCCATGACGATGACTCCACGAATGCGCGCCTGAAGGTTCTCCTCGGCAACACCCTCGAGGTGGAGCTCTCCTTGGAACGCGGTGAACAGCGGCTCGATCGGCCGCACATCCAACGAAGCGCCGATGAGTCCGGCCAGGACGGCGGCATCGTCGCGTGAGCCATCCGATGAATACATGCTCGGCATCGATATGCCATGCACGTTCTCCCCTCCACAGGCATCGGCCGCCATGACCGCCACCAAAGCGGAGTCGATGCCCCCGGAAAGCCCCAGACAGACCCCCTCGAAATGGTTCTTGCGCATGTAGTCGCGCAATCCCAACACGCACGCGAGGTAGACCTCCTCATCGGGATCAAGATCCGCCGCCACCGGACCGTCGTGGGCGACGCCGCCGTCCGAGTCGACGCTCACATAGGACATATCCTCGACGAACATCGGCGAGCGCAAAACCACCTCGCCGGACACGTCGATGACGAAGCTCGCCCCATCGAACACCAGGTCGTCCTGACCTCCCACCTGATTGACATACACAACCGGGGCGCCGACCTCCGCACCTCGACGGCGGGCGATGTCGAGGCGCGTGTGCGTCTTACCCTCCTCATACGGCGAGCCGTTGATGGTGACGAGAACGTCGACCCCCCGTCCGGCCAATTCGGCGACCGGTCCGCCGTCCTGCCAGATGTCCTCGCAGACGGCCACCCCCACCCGAACGCCCTTGATGTCAAGAACCAGACAACGGTCGCCCGGCGAGAATATGCGGAACTCGTCGAAAACACCGTAGTTGGGAAGGAAATGCTTGTCATAGGCCGCCCAAACGACTCCGTCATGCAGAACGACGAGCCTGTTGCGGGGCTTGTCGTTCCCGTGGTCGGTTCCCACCGTTCCCGCTATGACGTAGAGATCGCCGAGACCCTCGCCTCTCAGACATGCCGCGACCTCGTTCGCCTTGTCCCACGCGGCGCGGCGGAATGTGCCCCGCAGAGCGAGATCCTCAATCGGATATCCCGTCAACGTCATCTCGGGAAACACGACGACATTGGCTCCACCATCGTGCGCACGGCGGCTGTATTCGAGAATCATGCGGGCGTTCCCGGAAAGGTCCCCCACACAGGTGTCGATCTGGGCGAGGGCGAGGCGTATCTGAGTCATTCCTCCAGTCTAGTTCCAGGTCTGGTTACGGCCGTCTGGCTTCCTGCAGCCGAACCGTCCCGCGCAAAGGCGACCTCGTGGCGCCCTCCTAGCGCCGACGCTTAAGAACATGCTTCGCGAGTGCGTTGGCCACCGCCTGCACGACCTGCACGAGGGCGATCATGATCACCACCGCCGACCACGTGACGGTCTGGTCGAACTTCTGATACCCGTAGGCGATCGCGAAGTTTCCCAACCCGCCACCCCCGATGTATCCGGCCATCGCCGACATGTCGAGGACCCCGATGAACAGGAAGGCGTAAGCGAGTATCAACGGCCCCAACGCCTCGGGGATCAGCACCGTGCGGATGATCGTGAACGTCGACGCGCCCATGGAACGCGCGGCCTCGATGACCCCCGGGTCGACGGGCACCAGATTCTGCTCGACCAAGCGCGATGTGACCACCGTGCACATGACCGACATCGGGAATATGGCCGCGGCGGTTCCGATCGATGTGCCGATGACCTTGATGGTCAGCGGCTGCATGGCGGCGAGGAAGATGATGAAGGGAATCGGGCGGATCACGTTCACCAACACGTCCAGAACACGATACAGAACCGGATTCTCAAACAGGCTTCCCGGCCTTGCTCCATACAGCACCACACCGAGAACAAGACCAAGGAAGCCGCCGATCAGCAGGGTGACAAGAACCATCTCCAGAGTCTGCGCCACGGATTCGGCGAGCAGCGGACGGAGAACCGTCCAATCGGATTTACCGGCCAACACGGCCGTCGTCGTCCACATGCTCATCGTGAGCCTCCCCTCGACGACGCGGCAAGAGCCGCATCATAGGACACCGGTTTTCCCGCGGTGCCGAAGTCCACCACATCGCTGCCGTCACGCAACGCCGAGAGAAACTCGTCGAAACGCGGATTCGCGTCATCGAACTCATAGGTGATCGCGCCGATGGCTGAGCCGCCCACGGTGTCCATCCCGCCGTACACCAGACCGCTGTCGATGCCATACCGCGAGATCAAAGCCGACACGTTCTGCCCCGAGGCCCTTACGGCTGGTGAGCCTGCGCGGGCGGGGACGTCACGCTGCCGGACAAGAACGCTGACGATTCTCCCCGACCATTCGCCATGCAGTCGGGACACGCGGTCCTCATCCGGGAGTCCGGATATGGCGGTGGCGATGAACCGCCGTGTGACATCCTGCTCGGGTGCCGCGAAAACGTCGTACACGGTTCCGGTTTCGACTATGCGCCCCGAACTCATCACCGCCACCTTGTCGGCGATGCGCTGCACGACGTTCATCTGATGGGTGATCACCACGATTGTGATTCCCAACTGCTCGTTCACCCTTTTTAGCAGGTCCAGCACCTCGGATGTGGTCTCCGGATCCAGAGCGCTTGTGGCCTCATCGGCGAGCAGGATTTTGGGATTGGTGGCGAGGGCCCGCGCGATTCCCACCCTTTGCTTCTGCCCTCCGGACAGCTGTGAGGGGTAGCTGTCCGCGTGGTCCTCCAGACCCACGAATCTGAGAAGCTCGCTCACACGTTTGGTCTGGTAGTCCTTCCGCCAATGATCGAGCTGCAGCGGATAGGCGATGTTCTGTGCCACCGTTTTCGTGGAGAACAGGTTGAACTGCTGGAATATCATGCCGATCTTCATCTGTATCGGCCTGAGCCTCGACTCCCCAAGACCGTCGACGCGCGTCCCCAACACGGTGACGGATCCGGATGTGGGGCGCTCCAACGCGTTGATCATGCGCACAAGAGTCGACTTTCCCGCTCCGGAGTATCCGATGATGCCGAAGATGTCGCCGCGGCCGATGTCCAGACTCACGTCATCGACGGCCCGGGTGACGCCTCCGCCGTCTCCACCCGAGCGTCGCCGGTATTCCTTCACCACATGATCGAAGGTGATGATCGACTCTGACATACGCCACCTTTTCCACTCTGCCGGTCGCACTGTGCTCCCCCGGGATTCCGCGGGCTCCGGACGGTTCGCGCCGCATACCGCCGCACGAATCGAACAGAGCCCGATATACCCGATGCTCACGACCACCCGGCGTCAGGACCCCAGCCGCTTATGGCCCGCAGCAAACCCGTCAAGCCCGTCAGGACTGGGACCGGACCTGCTTCTCGATCTGAGCGAGATACGTCTGCAGCTGCTTGGCCGTGAAGTCGGAGGCCGACACCGCGGTTCCGTTGGACTGGGCGTTAAGCTTCGTGAACACGCTCTTCGACTGGGCGATCTTCACCAGCTTCAGATAGGTGGGATTGTCGGCGTCGGCCTTCCGTGCCACGAACACGTTGATGTAGGGTCTGGCCTCCTTGCTCTCCGCGTCATCCTGGTATATCGAATCGGTGAGTTTAAGACCTGCATCCGCCACATAGTCGTTGTTGATGACTCCCGCTGCCACTTTGGGATCCTTCAGGGCGTTGGCGACCTGCTCGGCCTTCAACGCAGTGACCTTGACCTTGGATTTCGACGTGTCGATGTCGGATGGCGTGGTGAACGCGGTCCAATCGCCCTTGAGCTTGACAAGTCCCGCCGCCTTGAGAACACCGATGGCCCGTGCCTGGTTCGTCTCATCGTTCGGGATGGCCACGGTCTGACCCTTCGCGATGTCCTTGACACTGCTGACCTTGCTGGAATACACGCCCAGGGGGAAGATGGCCGTGCCACCGATGGGCTGGAGGTCCTTGCTGTTCGTCACGTTGTAGTTCGCCAGATACAGAAGATGCTGGAATTCGTTGAGGTCGAGATCCCCCGAGTCGAGCGCCGGATTCTCGGAGGTGTAATCCTGGAAATCGACAAGCTTCACATAGATGCCCGCGGCCTTCGCCTTCTTCGTGAACTCCACCCACTGCGGATCGGTCGCGCCGATCACACCTATCTTCACGGGATTCGCCTGCGATCCCTTCTCGGCCGTGGAATGCGCGCTTTTGTAGAACCGCACGCCGAAGAACACGGCGAGCACCACAAGCGCCGCGACGATGACCACGATCACTATGTTGCGGGCCGTGTGATTGACTCTCACGGGCTCCTGCGGGTCGAACGGCGCCGGATTGCGAATTCCGTCGGGCTTCTGCCCGTCACCGCTCGTGTTGCTGCCTGGCTCCGTCATGATGATTCTCCCTCTTCCTTCGCTTTTCTCTCTTCTCGTCCAAACGCCGTCGCGATCCGCCGCGCTTCTCCTCGCGCGACGCATGCGGCCCGGCATGTCGACAATCCATCACCATAATGCGACTTGGCCGGATGAGACGCGGATTTCGCGCAATCGGCTATTCATATTCGCTATATCCGGTGCAAATATGGCGAAACCACGGGTCTGCGCCCTTCTTCGGCCATCACCCGTAGACTGGTCGCAGAACGAACAGGAGAACAATGACACCCGATCTCTCATCCACTGGTTCTCATGCCGACGCGCTCCACGACACAGCACCCGACATCAAAGCGGCGTTCTTCGACATCGATGGCACGCTCACCAGCTTCGCCACGCACGAGATCCCCACATCGACGGTTCAGGCGCTGCATGCGCTGCAAGACCACGGGATCCGCATCTACATCTGCTCAGGTCGGGCGCCGTCGCACATGTCCGTGGTGCTCGACACGATGCCCGTGTCCTTCGACGGGATCGTCGCCATGAACGGCCAGTACTGCTTCGATGACTCCGGCTTTCTGGAGACGGAGTCCCTCGACCCGCACGACGTGGACGTCATCAACCGATGGCTTGATGACCATCCCGATGTCGTCGCCAACTTCTGCGAAAGCGACTACGTGTATTTCAACCAGGTGACGGACACCATGCGCGCCACATGGAGGCAGCTGGGCAAAACCGCTCCCGCCGTGCACATCGACGACCCGCACGTCCGCACGCCGACCCATAGGACCTATCAGATCAGTCCCTATATCCCACCCTCCGCCGAAAAAGAGCTCACCTCCCTCTGCGCTCACACCACAGGGGTGCGCTGGCATCCCTCGTTCACCGACCTCATCCCCTCCGATGGAGGCAAACCCCGTGGAATCAAGCGTTTCGGGGACTGCTATGGCTTCAGCCATACGCAGACCATAGCCTTCGGAGACGGAGGCAACGACGCGACGATGCTCCGGTACGCGGGAATCGGGGTGGCCATGGGAAACGCCACCGCGGATGCGAAGGCAGCCGCTGACTACATCACGGATGATGTCGACCACAACGGCATCATGAACGCGCTCAGACACTTCGCGATATTGTGATCGCGCCCCAGCGGGTCCCCCGTCCGTGCGAGTCGCACTGATATGAGACGATTGGACGCATGACATCAACCATCATGCACACGTCCGAAGGCGACATCGCCATCAACCTCTTCGACGACAAGGCCCCCACCACGGTAGAGAACTTCCTTGGTCTGGCCGATGGATCCAAGGAGTGGACCGATCCCGCCACAGGCGAGACTTCCCATGAGCCCTTCTACGATGGCCTGATCTTCCATCGCGTGATCAAGGATTTCATGGTCCAGGGCGGATGCCCACTCGGAACCGGAACCGGCGGCCCTGGCTACGACTTCGATGACGAGATCTCCACGAATCTCACCTTCGACCGCCCCTACCTGTTGGCGATGGCGAACGCCGGGCTGCGCCGTGGCCGCGACGGGCGGGCCCACGGAACGAACGGATCGCAGTTCTTCATCACGACCGTGGCGACCCCGTGGCTTAATGGTCACCACACCATCTTCGGAGAGGTGGCCGACGACGCGTCCAAGGCTGTAGTCGCGCGAATCGACGCGGTTCCCACCGACCGTTCCGACCGTCCACTGGAACCCGTCGGAATCCTCGGAATCGACGTCCTCTAGAAGTCGTGGAAAACTCCGGGAAGGCAGGCCACTGCTTGGTTTGGCGAATAATCCGCTTGTGTGACTAACCGTCGCACGGAACGCCGACTAGATTGCAGATCCTGCCACATCGGGGATCCTCCGATGGGGGCCACGCTCAGGCGCGACCCCCGTCGCGCATTCGGCGCAGGCGCGGCTGCGCGGAATCCTTCGCACCCGTGATCCTATAGACGTCGAAGACGCCGTCGATTTTGCGCACCGCCGCCAGCACCGTCGTCAGATGCTGCGGATCGGCCATCTCGAAGGAGAACTGGCTCGTCGCCACGCGGTCGGAGCCCGTCGAGATGGACCCCGAGATGATGTTCACGCCATGATCGGACAGCACCCGCGTGACATCCGACAACAGGTGTGGCCGGTCAAGCGCCTCCACCTGGATCTTCACCATGAACAGGCCCTTGGTGCTCGTCCACTGCACGTCAATGACACGCTCCGGCTGATGTTTCTCAAGATCGAGCATGTTCTGGCAGTCCGCCCGATGCACGGAGACTCCATCGTTTCTGGTGATGAAACCGATGATGTCGTCGCCCGGAACGGGGGTGCAGCATCGCGCGAGCTTGACCCACACATCCCCCACCCCTTTGACGGACACGCCAAGGGAGCTCGTTGTCTTGCTCCGCGAGCGCTGACGCAGCGGCAGCGCCTCCTGTTCCACCTCCTCGGCGACCTCGTCCGACCCCGCGTCCTTGACCAGATGCGAGATCACGTTCTGCGTCGATATCTGCCCATCTCCGATGGCCGCGAAAACGGCGTCGGGACCTGCGAAGTTCAACTCCTCGGCAACGCCGATCATGGCCTCGTTCGTCATGAGGACAGTTGTGGGAAGGTTCCTCTTGCGCATGGCGCGGGTGAGCTCGTCCTTGCCCTCCTCGATGGCCTCCGACCGCCGCTCCTTGCTGAACCATTGGCGTATCTTGTTGCGGGCCTTCGGACTTTTGACGAAGGACAGCCAGTCGCGTGACGGCCCGGCTGTGTCGGACTTCGACGTCAGTATTTCGACCGTGTCGCCGTTCTCAAGGGTTGTGTCAAGCGGAACCAGACGGCCGTTGACCCTCGCTCCCATCGTGCGGTGCCCCACCTCCGTGTGGACCGCATAGGCGAAATCGACGGGAGTGGCCTTCGCCGGCAGGGAGACGATCGCCCCTTTCGGAGTGAACACATACAGTTCGGACCCGCCCAGATCCTCCTTGAGGGATCCCAGGAACTCGTCCGAATCCGGGGTCTCACTCGTCCAATCGGCGAGCTGCTGTATCCATTTGAGGTTGTCGGCCTCGCTCAGCTCCTGGACGTTCTCGGACTCACGCTGTCTGTCCACGCTGTCGGGAGAGCTCAGGGCACGACCTGCCTGCCCGTTCTCCTTGTACTTCCAGTGGGCGGCGATGCCGAACTCCGCGCGCCGATGCATATCCCACGTACGGATCTGAATCTCGACGGGCCTCCCTCCAGGTCCCACCACCGTGGTGTGCAGGCTCTGGTACATGTTGAGCTTGGGCATGGCGATGTAGTCCTTGAAGCGCCCCGGAACGGGATTCCACCGCGCGTGCACCGCGCCCAAAGCGGCATAGCAGTCGGGGATCGAATCAACGATGATGCGCACGCCGACCAGATCATAGATGTTCGAGAAATCGTGCCCCCGCACGACCATCTTCTGGTATATCGAAAAATAATCCTTGGGTCTGCCTCCGACGGTGGCCCTGATGTGCTGGTCCTTGAGGTCCCCTTCGATCTCGTCGATGATCTGCTCGAGATAGACATCCCGCTGACCGGCCCTTCGCGCGACCAGAACCACGATCTCGTTGTAGATCTTGGGATAAAGGGTTTTGAAGCTCAGCTCCTCGAGCTCCGTCTTGATGGCGTTCATGCCCAGACGATTCGCCAACGGGGCGTACACGTCCAACGTCTCTCTGGCCTTGCGCTGGGCGCTTGACGTCTTGACGTAGCGCCAGGTGCGGGCGTTGTGCACACGATCGGCGAGCTTGACGACCAGAACCCTCACATCGCGGCTCATCGCCACGACCATCTTGCGAATCGTCTCCGCCGGGGCCGAATCGCCGTAATCCATCTTCGAGATCTTGGTGACTCCGTCGACAAGGCCGGTCACCGTGGGCCCGAACTCCTCCCTACACTCCTCAAGCGTGTAGTCGGTGTCCTCTACGGTGTCGTGAAGAAGCCCCGCCGCGATGACCAATGGCCCCATGCCCAAATCGGCGAGAATCTGGGACACGGCCAGAGGATGGATGATGTACGGCTCCCCCGACTTCCTCCATTGTGTGGAATGCTGCTTCAGAGCACGTCTGTACGCGCGCTCGAGAATGTCAAGGTCCTCGTCGGGATAGTGAACGGCACAGGTCTGGACGATGGGACGCAGCGGATCAAGCACGTCATCGCTGATTTCACAGCCCAGCATCCGGGCCGGACGAACCTCGCCACTCGCTTCAGCCACCATCCACCTCCCTCGACCTGACAACCCATCCTACCTATGTTCCGAACCATCCGATTCCGCACCATCCCATACACAACGGAATCTCATGCGCGCGTCACAACTCCGGCGATACGCTCACACCCGGATGCTCATACTCCGGAAGATCCGAAACCACCCGTCCCGCGTTCCGACCCGGGCAGCCTCTCCGCACGGACGAAAGAGGCTTCGACATACCGCTGAATCACAAGCTGTGCTATTCGATCGCCACGATGGAGGACCACGGTCGAATCGGAATCGAGATTAATCAAAGGGACCTTGATCTCACCCCGATATCCGGCATCGATGGTTCCCGGCGCGTTGAGGACGGTCACGCCGTCGCGTATGGCAAGACCAGATCTGGGATGCACAAGGCCGACATATCCCGCAGGCAGCGCAATCGCTATTCCGGTTGGAACAAGATCGCGCTGGAACGGCGCAAGCGTGACATCGCGCGTCGTGCGCAGGTCCGCCCCGGCATCGCCAGGGTGCACGTACGACGGGAGATCCAGCCCTTCGCCGTTTCCCACCACGGTCAGAAGGACTTCGGTACTCTCCGGTTCGTTATAGGACGTATCCACCGTCACCGCCGACACACTCCTTGCAATAGTCATGACCATTGGCGTCGGTTCGAGCCAGCTGGCTGCGGTGCTTGATCAGAAAGCAGCTGTAGCAGAGGAACTCGTCGCTCTGGGTTGGCGTGACGGTTATCGACGAGTCCTCGCTACTGACATCGGGACCCGGATAGGTGTCGAAGGAACTCGCCATATTGTTCTCATCGTCATCCTCCTCAAGATCGGCCGCGGACGGCCTGCTCCCCTTGCCGAGCTCCTCCAACGAGTCGTCGTCGTCCTTGTTGCGGGGCGAATCGTAGTCCTGAGCCATACCCACTCCTTTCCAGATGAAAGACACGCGCTGCGCCATAGAATACATGAACCATCCCCTGTTTCGGCGGGGTGTCGCGCGAAATGACCCTAAAATGCAAGAGATAGGGGCACAATGGAGATAGTTTCGGTTTAACTGACGGCGTTATCGGAGAGCCGACAACTCCGAGGAAAGTGATGAGCGCATGCCTGATAATTCGCCAGTCGCGGCTCGTTTCGACCATGTGGGGCCGGAGGGGGAGCTTATCTTCACCACGGGTGAGGCCACCTTCGCCGTGACGGTCGACGACACCCTAAACAAGGCGATTCTCGAGGCTCGGCAAATCATCGCGGACTCGCGGAACAAGCCGTCCCCCGCCGCCCCGCGTGTTCCCATCTCGCAAATTCAATCGCTTATACGCGCTGGAGCCAACCCCACCAAAGTGGCTGAGCATTACAATCTCAGCGAAACGCTTGTGCGGCGTTTCTCGACCGCGGTGGAGACGGAGAAACAGTACGCCATCGAACAGTTTCTCAGCGTCTCCGCTCCCAAGGACGTCCCTGCGCATTCCTTGGGAGAAATGATCGAAAGCAGCCTCGTAGCCATGGGAACAGGCATGGAGGGCGCGTCCTGGAGCGCCACCCGCCGAGGCCTCGAACCGTGGAGGATCTCGGCTCGGTTCACCACGTCATCGGGGGCGATCAAGCCCGAATGGTCATGGGATATGCATGACAACTCCGTGTCATGCATGAATGAGAGCGCACGGCGGCTTCTCGGCCTGTATCCGCCCCAAGACGATTCGGAGGCATCCACGGACCCCCGCGCCGATTCCCAAGCAACCCCCTTCCCCGCGCCTACGAATCGCAAGCCGCGGAATCGCCGCGAGGCCATTCCCGGGCGCGCCATACAATCCGCCCGCATCGAAAGGGCCGTGTCATCGTGGGCGCTGCCGGAACCCGGCACAGACGGGGAAGGCGCGGCCGACAAGAGCAGAACCCGGAAGGGGACCGGCGCGGCCGCCGACGGACAACCGTCGGCAGCCGAGGAGCCACTACGGATCCAGGCGTCACGGCACCCCAGAACCGACCACACGACACGCAGAGCGTCCTCCCTGGATCCGGTGGCCGTCGTCGCGGAGGCCTCATCGCCATCGTCGCGTGGATCCCTAGCCGACAATCTCGCGAGCGTGTCCGACGCCGACGATGAGCGTCCGGCACGTGAGCGCTCCGCGTCTTCGACGAACGTCGGGAAAACGGCGCTCACCAGCGGCCATGCCTCCGATGAGGACGGACAGGGTCAAAACTCGCCAGCCGCCGATCGGTCATCCTCCGTGGACTCCCCGGAGACACCATCCACACAGCAGTCCAAGGGCGCCAGAAAGCATTCAGGACGCTCTGCGGTACCCAGCTGGGACGAGATCCTTTTCGGCGACTGACCGCATACGCCCACCGCAAACGAGGGCCCGGACTCCAAGAAATCGGCATCACACCGCCAAAAAGGCCGCCAAAAGCCCCGGATCCTCTCAGATGGCCCTCTCGGGGACCACGTCGATCAGACACGGTATGTCCGATTCAATAGTCGTGCGTGACCCGTGGACCCCCGGAAGCCTTGTGGCCAGATCCGTCTGCTCCCGCGAGTCGACGATCGTCGTATGTCCGCACGCCCAGACAAGCACATCGCCGAGCATGGGCACGACGCGATTATCCACCGACCCGTATGTTCCCGCGGAGATCGCCTCGTCTCGGGTCATCATAACCACGGAATCCCCAAGCTCACCACGCCATCGCGCCAGCACGTCGGATGGCTCCACGCCATCGGCCAGATAAAGCATGGGCGCACGGGGCTCGCCGCCGACCATGGCCACCCCCTCGCGCAAAGCCGGGTTCATGGCGATGTCCACACGATCCGCCTCGCGCGCCGACACCATGCCGTGGTCCGCCACAACGACGATCAGGGTTCCAGCTGGAGCACACCGCCGAAGATATCCCAACTGGGAATCCACGCGCTCGACCGCATCCGCCCATTCCCCCGACTGCCATCCGTATGCATGTCCGGCCTTGTCGACATCGCGGAGATACACGTATGTCAATCCGGGCGTGCGGGCGCTTGCGGCGGCATCGCGCATACGATCGCGCGGAGTCGACCCGCACCGGTAGTCCGCGCCACGCAACGCCGCACGCGTCAACGCGGAGTTCTCAAAACGCGGCATGCCGCAACTGGTGGTTCTTACTCCCTGCCCCACAAGCCCCTCGAACACTGTCGACACCCGCTGAAGATCGTGCGGATCCGGAGCATCGCGGAACTGGATGAGCTGACATAGCCTGCCATTTCGGGTGTTCTTCTGCGTGTACCCCGTCATCCCCGTCAGTCCGGGACATGTTCCGGTGCCGAACACGGCCATGGCCGCGACGGTCGTGCTCGGCACGCATGTCGCGATCGGACGCTGATTCGCCGAATCGTCCATCAGCGAGCGCAGATAACGCGCATGGCCGATACGTGCCGTGAGATTCCAAAAGCCCAGTCCATCGACCAGAGCGACGATGACGCTGCGGGCATCGGGAAAGCCCAGCTCGCTCTGCAACCTGCGCGGATCGCCATGCACTGCGGTGGCCACCGGATGTCCTATGGCGCTGGACAGCGCGGGAAGAACCGCCGACAACCGGCGGGCACTCCCCTGGTCGCTATTCTTCCGCGGCGCATCAGGCGCCATCGACAGCAACACGTCCTCATCCGGCGTCGACACACTCATGGCCCCCATTCAATCACCGGCGTGAGAAAACCGCCGTATATCAGCCCGTGGAGTATCATGAATCGGATTGTCACGTCCATCAGGGGGTTCGCAGCAATGGCATCACGCCGCACATCACGGCACCCGTCCTTCGACCCGCGGTCCGTGAAGGAACGCATCGTGGAGACGCCGCTTAACGAGGAGATGAGCAGATCGTTCCTCGAATACGCGTACTCCGTGATCTACGCCAGAGCTCTTCCCGACGCCCGCGACGGCCTCAAGCCCGTCCAACGACGCATCATCTATCAGATGGGCCAGATGAACCTCGCCCCCGACCGTCCGTACATGAAATCCGCCCGTGTGGTCGGAGAAGTCATGGGCAAACTCCATCCACATGGCGATTCCGCGATCTACGAGGCGATGGTCAGGCTCGCCCAGCCCTTCGCCATGCGATTGCCGCTGGTGGACGGACACGGAAACTTCGGCTCCCTCGACGACGGTCCGGCCGCATCCCGATACACCGAAGCCCGTCTCGCACCCGCAGCGCTTGGCATGAACTCCGACATCGCCGAGAACACCGTCGACTTCACCCCCAATTACGACAACAAGCTGCAGGAGCCCAGCGTCCTGCCCGCAGCGATCCCGAATCTTCTCGTCAACGGCGCCTCCGGCATAGCCGTCGGCATGGCGACGAACATGCCAACCCACAACCTCATCGAAGTGATCGGAGCCGCCAGACATCTCATGCGGCACCCGGATGCCAGCCTTGAGGACCTTATGAGATACGTCCCCGGACCGGACTGGCCATCAGGCGGGGTCATCGTGGGCCGCGACGGCATACGGCAGGCCTATGAAACCGGTCGGGGTGCCTTCTCGACCCGCGCGGTCACGCACGTCGAGAACATCACCGCGCGTAAAAAGGCGATAGTCGTAACCGAGCTTCCCTTCCTCGTGGGTCCGGAACGGGTGCTGGAGCGGATATCCGAGGGTGTGCGGAACCATAAGCTCGAGGGCATCTCCGGCGCCATCGACCTGACTGACAGACACAACGGAACCCGTCTGGTCATCGAGATCAAAACGGGATTCGACCCCAAGGCGGTTCTGGCCCAGCTGTACCGTCACACACCGCTCGAGGATGGGTTCACCATCAACAACGTTGCGCTGGTGAACGGCAGGCCACACACGCTTGGACTGCGTGAGATGCTTCAGGTGTGGATCGGGCATCGGCGGACGGTGGTCAAGCGGCGCAGCGCCTTCCGCCTTGATAAGGCGCAGGAAAGACTCCACCTGGTGGAGGGTCTTCTTCTCGCCATGGTCGACATCGATGAGGTCATACAGGTCATACGCACCTCGGAGGACGCCGAGTCGGCGCGCACACGTCTGATGTCGGTTTTCGACCTCGACGAGGCCCAGGCATCGTACATCCTCGATCTGCGTCTGCGTCGACTGACCCGGATGAGCCGCATCGAACTGGAGTCCGAGCGGGACGACCTGCGCTCCAGAATCGACGAGCTAACGGCGATCCTCAAATCCGAGGAGCGGCTGGATGGCGTGGTTCTCGATGAGATGGACCAGGCCGCGCACACATGGGGCACTCCCCGACGCACGCTCATCCTCGACCAAGATTCCGACGGTGGATACACCGCCGCACCTCCATCATTGGCGGATCCATCCTCCCCCTCCCCGAGTGGAATGGAGGCGGCCGCCGAGGCCGTAACGGTGGACACGGCCGTGCAACCCCTCACTGGCAGAGGAGGGAAAACCCCCGACGCCGCCGCAATGCAATTGGAGGACAGTCCCTGCGCGGTCATGCTTGGCGCAGACGGCAGGGTCGTGACCGGCCCGGAATCCTGGTTGTCTTTCGAACCATCCCATCAGAGCGTTCCCACGATCGCCCCCTCAAATCAGGTCATCAGCCTGATCGCCACAAGCACACGATCCCGGTTCGCGCTGATCACATCCGCAGGACGGCTTGTCGTCGCCCATGTGGCGGATCTGCCATCGACGAATTCGGCCTCTCCGGACTGCTCCACCGGAGTGAGCTCGCACGGACTCATGTCCACGGCATCCGACACATCGGAAAACGCTGGCGAAACCGTTGTGGCGGCGGTTCCTCTGGACGAGAATCCCACGCCTTTGGCGCTGGCCACACGGCACGGCGTGATCAAACGCTGGAACGGGGAATCGCCCACGACGATGGACTCGTGGGCCGTCATCGACCTCAAGGAGGATGACGAGGTCATCGGCGCGGCCACAGCGAACGACGACGACCAGCTGGTGTTCATCACATCGGACGCCCTGCTGCTCACGTATCCGTCGTCCCTTGTCCGTCCCCAAGGCCGGACGGCGGCGGGAATGGCCGGAATCACCCTATCCGAGGGAGCCCACGTCGCCGCATTCGCCGTTGTCAGTCCCAACGACGTCTCGTGGAACTATGACGAGAACGACGAGGGGCTGTCCAGCGCATCGGGCGCGGTGGTCCTCACCGTCGCGGGGGACGCGGACGCATTGCCGGGAACCGAATCCGGCTCCTGCAAAATTACTCCGCTACAGATGTATCCAACCAAAGGACGGGCCACACGCGGAGTGCGGGTGCAGCGTTTCCTGAAGGGACAGAACGCGATCATCCTCGCGTCCGTCGGGCCATACCCCCGTCGCGCGGCGACATCATCGGGGTCGGTGGTCGAACTTCCCAAGCCCGTGATGCGGCGTGACGCATCCGGGACCGAGCTGTCGTCGCCCATTGCGATCGTTGACTGACGCCACGCGTCGACACCAGCGTTTCAATGCCAGCACAAACATGGACTAGCATGCCCTGATGTGGAGAGAGGGAGATTCGAAACGATTCCCGCGCCACGCCCATGGACCGATCCCTTGATGGAGGCATTGTGACAGGGAAATCAGCATACGGTATGGAAACACGAACCACGGCGCATCAAACCGGAGTCACCCATCTGGAAAGCCATCCCTCCTCTGGCGACGGCACATTCCCCGAGGATGTCCCATCCGCCACACGACTCGAACACGACTGTCTGGGATCCGCGAGAGTACCTGCGGACGTCTACTGGGGAATCCACACCCATCGTGCGATGTCCAACTTCCCGCTCGGCTCCGCCCACGTCTCCGACCATCCCGAACTCATCGCCTCGTACGCTCTGGTGAAGCACGCCTGCGCGAGCGCGAACGCCGATCTGGGCCTTCTTGACGCCGGAACCGCCAAGGCGATCATCGCGGCCTGTCGGGAACTGGAACATGGAGAGCTCCAGGACCAGTTCCCCATTGATGTTCTCCAAGGCGGAGCGGGAACGTCGACGAACATGAACGTCAACGAGGTCATCGCGAACAGGGCGCTGGAGCTTTCCGGCCACGAGCGCGGCGAATACGACCTGATCCACCCCAACGACGACGTCAATATGTCGCAATCCACAAATGACACGTATCCCGCGGCATGCCGCCTCGCCATCGTCAGAGCGCTCTCCCCGCTCACCACGGAGACGACCGAGCTGGCCCTGTCGTTCCACGATCTCGCAGACCGGCACATCAACGATGTCACGATGGGCCGCACACAGCTGCAGGATGCCGTGCCCATGACCTTCGGACAGGAATTCCATGCCTTCGCAAGTTTCCTCAAATCGGACGCGCGGGCACTCGGATCCATGGTGACGCCCCTGTGCGTCGTCAATCTGGGAGCCACCGCGGTGGGAACAGGCATCTGCGCGGATGTCCGTTTCCGGGACTTGGCGACGCGGACGTTGCGCAGCATCAGCGGTCTTCCCGTCACCGCTGCTTGGGATCCCGTGGCTGCGGTGAGCGATATGTCCGATTTCGTCTCCGTTTCAGCATCGCTGCGCAACCTGTCCCTGCATCTTAAGAAGGCCGCGGACGATCTCCGCCTCCTCAACTCCGGTCCGAGGGCCGGTCTGAACGACATCGACGTCCCACCCCGTCAGGCCGGAAGCAGCATCATGCCGGGAAAGATCAATCCGGTCGTCCCTGAAAGCGTCGACCAATGCTGCTTTACGGTGATGGGCCTCGATGCGACCGTGTGTGCGGCCGCGGGATCGGGACAGCTTCAGCTCAACCCCTTCGAACCCGTCATCATGCATTCGATTCTCACGCAGATTCGGCTGCTGGCGAACGCGATGCGCATGTTCCGCACCCTGTGCGTCGATGGCATCACCGTGAACATCGAGGGAGGGCGGAGACACGCTTTGGCGTCGCCAGCCCTGGCAACGGCTTTGAACCCGGTCATTGGATATGAGGGTTCACTGAAAATCGCGCAGGAATCAACCGAGTCGGGACGGCCTGTGCGCGACGTGGCGGCCGAGTTGACGGATCTTCCGGCATCCGAGCTCGACAGGCTTCTCGATCCGCTGACTCTGTCTCGGAAACTCGGACAAACCTGCCATGAGCACCACGACGATTAATGTGCAGGTGGCCGGCTAAAGCACACCACCGGCCGATCAGACACCATCGGCCGACCAGGCATCAGGTGTCGATGTTGGACCTGTCGAAATCATCCGCATTATCGATGATGAACTGCTTTCGAGGAGGAACGTTGTCCCCCATAAGCAGGTCGAAGACGGAGCTCGCCTGACGTGCGTCCTCCATACGGATTCTGCGCAGCATTCGGGTGCGCGGATCCATCGTCGTGTCCGCCAACTGATCGGCATCCATCTCGCCGAGTCCCTTGTACCGCTGGATGTCGTCGTTGAAATCGATGTGACGGGCTCGCAGGTCCGCGATCCGACCTGCGAGTTCATCGTCGGAATAGGTGTAGAGGTACTCTCCTTTGCGCTTCCCGGACAGGGCTATGCGATGAAGCGGCGGCACGGCGGCGTAGACACGGCCATCCTCGATCAGACCCCGCATATACCGGTAGAACAGCGTGAGCAGAAGAATGCGTATATGGGCACCATCCACGTCGGCGTCCGTCATCATGATGATCTTGTGGTACCGTGCCTGCCCGATGTCGAAGCCCGCTCCGGAACCGGCTCCCACCACTTGGATGATCGCAGAGCACTCCTTGTTCGACAGCATCTGGGAGACGCTCGCCTTCTGCACGTTGAGGATCTTTCCTCTGATGGGGAGAAGCGCCTGGAACTGGGAGTTCCGCGCGGCCTTTGCTGTTCCCAATGCGGAGTCGCCCTCGACGATGAACAGTTCGGCGATATCGTCGTTCCCGGGTTGACAGTCCGACAGCTTCGATGGCATCGAGGCGGATTCGAGGGCGTTCTTGCGCCTTGTGACCTCCTTGGTCCGCCGCGCCTGAATTCGGGCGTGCATCTCCCCCACGATCTTGTCGAGCACACGCGCCGACTGATCCTTGTATCCGCGACGCGAGCCGAAAATCATCTCACCGAACTGCTTGTCGGTGATCGACGCGACGATCGGTCTGACGGGCGCGGTTCCGAGGACGTCCTTGGTCTGTCCCTGGAACTGCGGCTCGGCTATCCTCACGGTGACAACGGCCACCAGACCAGCGAGGATGTCATCACGCTCGACCCGGATCGACGAATCCTTGAGATTGACCTTGAGACGACGGGCGTTGGTTTCGACCGCCTTGCGAACCTGGCGGGCCATCGCCTGAAGGAAGCCATCCACATGCATGCCACCGCCGGGAGTCTCGACGACGTTGACGAAGCTGCGGATGGTGGTGTCATATCCATTCGTCCAACGCAGGGCGATGTCGACACCGCACTCTCGCGTGACCTCCTGAGCGGTGAGCTCCCCATTCGCTCCCACCGATTGCGTCTCCTCGCGGTAAGTGTCGTTCCCGCTGATATGCCAGATGTCGCTGACGGGCTCGCCCGAGGACAGGAAGTCGACGAAGTCCCGAACCCCGCCGGTATGCTGGAACGTCTCCACACGTCGATGATCGGGAATCCCCGTGTCGACGATGGTCTCGTCGTCACCGTCTGCCCGCTCGCCACCGTCATCGCGTTCATCGTCCTCAGGCACCACGGCATCGCCGGCAGGATCCGACGGTGTGTCCACCTCGCTCATCTCGTCTATCGAGTCGTCGCCCGTCGCCGGAATGGTCTCGTCGACGACAACGATCGTCAATCCGGGAACCAAAAAAGTGGTCTGGCGGACCCTGTCGATCAACTGGTCGTAACTGAAACGGGCGGTGTCGTTGAAAATCTCGGGATCGGCCCAGTATCTGATGCGGGTCCCGGTCGTTTTTCGGCCAACCTTGCCCAGAATATCCAAAGGCGTCGGCCTGTTCTTCCTGGTCCGATGGAATGGCGATTCCGGGGATGGCTCCGAGGAATCCCCATCCTCATAGGTTCCGGGGTGTCCTTGGTGGAACGCCATGTGATGGGTAACACCATCCCTGTCCACCTCGACGTCCAGACGCGAGCTCAGAGCATTCACCACGGAGGAGCCGACACCGTGCAGTCCTCCCGCGGCCGTGTATGCGGAGTTGCCGAACTTCGCTCCGGCGTGGAGCTTGGTAAGAACCACCTCAACGCCCGTCAACCCCGTTTTCGGCTCGACGTCCACTGGTATCCCTCGGCCGTTGTCGGCCACTTCAACGGACCCATCGCCATGAAGCGTGACGACTATGCGTGTGCAGGCCCCGGCAAGGGCCTCGTCCACGGCGTTGTCGAGAATCTCCCACAGACAGTGCATCAACCCTTGGCTATCGGTTGTTCCGATGTACATTCCCGGACGCTTGCGAACTGCGTCAAGACCCTCGAGCACCGACAGATCCTTGGCACTGTACACTTTAGCCATTCATGTCCTCCGACCGTGACCGTGAAATATCCTCGTCTCCCACAGGGATCCCTGTTACCTCCCTCCGTGCTCCGGAGAAAGCATTCTCATTGATCAAGGAAGTCGCGCAGAGTCTGGGATCTTGAAGGATGCCTGAGCTTCGACATCGTCTTGGACTCAATCTGGCGGATGCGCTCACGGGTCACCCCATAGACGCGTCCGATATCGTCGAGCGTTTTGGGCTGACCGTCCTCCAAGCCGTAACGCATTTTGATGACGCCCGCCTCGCGCGGGGACAGCGTCTCAAGAACCTGCTTAAACTGCTCCTGCAACAGGGAGAACGCGACGGCGTCAGACGGCGCGATGGCATCCGTGTCCTCGATCAGGTCGCCGAATTCGGAGTCCCCATCCTCTCCCAACGGCGTGTGCAGGGATATGGGCTCACGTCCGTACTTCTGGACCTCCTGAACCTTCTCCACCGGCATGTCCAGCTCACGTGCGATCTCATCAGGAGTGGGCTCTCTTCCCAAATCCTGAAGCATCTGACGCTGGACTCTGGAGAGCTTGTTGATGACCTCGACCATATGGACTGGCACGCGTATCGTACGAGCCTGATCGGCCATGGCACGGGTGATGGCCTGCCGAATCCACCAGGTCGCATAGGTCGAGAATTTGAATCCCTTCTTCCAATCAAACTTCTCAACCGCACGAATCAGACCGAGGTTACCCTCCTGAATCAGATCCAGGAACAGCATCCCTCGTCCGGTGTAGCGTTTGGCCAAGGAGACGACAAGCCTCAGATTCGCCTCAAGAAGATGGTCCTTCGCCTTCTTGCCATCCGCCGCGGCCCATTGAAGCTCCCTGCGGCGTTGGAACGTCATGGACTGGGAGTCGGTGTCAAGCAGGTGCTGGGCGTACAGACCGGCCTCGATGCGCTCGGACAGGTCCACCTCCTGCTCGGCGTTGAGAAGACTGACTCTGCCTATCTGCTTGAGATAATCCTTGACCGGATCGGCCGTGGCTCCGGCGGACACCACTCTGCGTCGGGGATTGCCTGGCTTCACGCGGGGCTCGTCATCCTCATCATCCCGAACAGTGAAGGAACCCTTGGCTGGAGAATCATGGGACACGGTCTTCTCCGACCCATCTGCTTGCTCCGTGTCCTCATCCTCGCTGTCGTCGCCCTCATGGTCAGGCTCCGAATCATCAGAGTCCTCAGAGTTCTCGGCATCATCGGAGTCTCCGTCGGAATCCGAATCCGCCTCGTCGACGTCCGAATCATCAATATCGAATTCCTCGTCCTCCACCGAGATGTCCACGTCCTCGTCGTCCAAAGTCGTGGCATCCACCTCATCCACCGAATTCGTCCCGGATGTGCGGCTCTTCCCCTTTCCCGAGGTTTTTCCCGACACGCCGCGCTTCGAGGATTGTGCTTTCGTCGTGGACGAAGGGCTTTTGGCTCCGGACTTCGCCTTCGTCGCGGATGCGGCCGATGTCTTCTTCGGCTTCGTCGTTCGAGAGCGCGCGGCCGTTCCACGACCCTTCACGGCAGTCTCGTCTCCGGCCTTCTGCGCCTGATCGACATGTTCCTGCGTCGTCGCTGATTCCTTGGTGGCCAAGCTCTTTCCTCCCACGTCATGCCCCCGCCGCCCATTCGGGCATAGCTTAGGCAAGGGCAAATCGTCAACCATTGGAGTTAACCACCGACGGAGGACTAAATTCCCCTATTCCTCTGGGAATGAAACATCACATCTTTTCGACGCGCCCACCCACGCCGGGAAAACGCCTCTGTCAAGAGCGGACATCACAATCGACGCCAACGAGCACGAGGAATCGGCATCATGCGCGGACTCAGCCCTGCGCCGGGCTCCATCCCGCCCCATCCACCACATTACATACGCGATCACGGCATGGGGTTGCGCAGATTGACTGGATTCAGCCATCGCCGCCATGCGCTCGAGGATGCTTATGGCACGGACGCACCGCTCCTCATCGGGCCGTGACTCGGGATCCTCGAAAGCCCGTGAAAGATGCTCCGACATTTTTGACACGCTGGCGGAATCATGTGGATGGGCCGCCATCGCGAGAAGGGAATCGACCTCATCGACCATGCAGACCACAGACACGATAAGACTGTCTCTGAACGACATGAACTCATTCACACCGACGAGCAGTATCTCCACATCGCCTTGGGACAGCGGGATACCTTTCGAAATAGCATCGACCCACCTTTCAAGCGGGTGGGCCAAGACGTCGTCGATGGTCGCCGCCAAACCATTCTCCCGACATGAGGCACGCAGGTCATCCACGCGACCACGCATGCGTCCGCGCGCATTCTCGGTGTCGCAGCCATCCGCGCCGTCATCGTCCGTCCATTTCGTTTGGATGCAATCCTTCATTCGAGCTCCCCCACCTCCAGGTTCATGCGCCATCGTGTCGAACGCAATCCCCACTCTCGCCGATATGGCTTCAGCCGAAGGAAGGCACCCGGAAGTGTGGTCAAACGCACCGGCCACAACGACGTAGAACGGTGTGGCTAATCTCAAGGCATGAGCTGCATCCCCGATCGATCCTCCATAGAGAGGCGCTCTCTCGACCTCATCGACCGCTATGCGCCGCCCGTGAGCCGTTCGACGGCCGATGACGTGTGCTCCCGCGTGCTGGCCGATGTCGTGTCCCAGGCGCAGTCATCCACCGTCGGAGGCAAAAGGCTGAGAGCCCGTCTCGCCCTTGCCTCGTATCTATGCCTCCACGGCGAGCATATGGACGCCATGCTTGACCTCGCGTGCGCGATCGAGATATTCCAGACCGCGGCGCTCGTCCACGACGACATCATCGACGACTCCGACCTTCGACGCGGCCAGCCCAGTGCGCACAGGGCTCTGGGAAACCGCGTCCACAGCGCGCGGATAGGCCGTGGCCTGGGACTTATGCTGGGAGACGTTCTCGCCACGTGCAGCATCGACGCCGCCGCCACAGCCTCCTCCTCCCTATGCAATGCGGGTCTTGTGGTCTCGTCTTTCCTCACCATGCAGCGGGACGTCGGGGTTGGACAAGTCATGGATCTTGGCGTCGAGCTCACCCCACTGTCCGAACCACGCGAGCTCGTGGGCGCATCATTGAACGTCTTTCGATGGAAAACCGCGAGCTACACCACGATCGCCCCGTTGGAGCTGGGATTCCTGGCTTCCGGTTCCTGGGAGCCCGCCGACTGCGTGAAGGCGGCTCATGCAATCGGCGAACCCCTTGGCGTGGCGTTCCAGCTTGAGGATGACCTTCTTGATGTCGTGGGTTCGCCGTCCTCCACCGGCAAACCAGTCGGCGGCGATATCAGGGAGGGGAAAAGAACCGTTCTTCTTGCGGACGCCATCGACTCCGCGCGGCCATCCGACAGGCAAACCCTCATATCCATCTTCGAGAAGCGCGAGCGGACGGATGAGGACGTTCGGACCGCGGCGGGAATTTTCGAATCCTCCGGAGCTCTTGAGAAGTCGCGCCAACGCATAGCCCATTTGTGGTCGCAAGCAGTGATGGCCATCGACTCATGTCGGCTCGACGACACGTCAAACGACCTTCTGAGGACGTCGTGCATGGAATTCGTGCCGATGATGGGCCATGCCCGCAAGGGAGACGCGGAGCCACTAAACTGATGTCACCAGAACATCCATACAACGGGGGGCCGGCAGGACACCATGGGTGATTCCACCACACAGGTCGAGGGAACCGTCATCGACGGCCGCTATCGCATCACCCGCCGCATAGCCGCGGGTGGCATGGCGACCGTCTTCCTCGCCATCGACGGAAGGCTCGACAGGAACGTCGCGATCAAAGTGATGCACACCCAATTGGCGAATGGGCCACACCGCGAGCAGTTCGTGGAACGATTCCACCGCGAGGCCCGATCCGCGGCCGCGATCGCCAACCCCCATATCGTGCAGGTCTACGACACCGGCGAGTACTCCCAACGTGAGTACCTCGTCATGGAATACGTCCACGGGGTCAACCTCCGCGACGAGATGTCACGCCGCTCGACATTCGACGTGCGCTCGACATTCCGCATCCTCGCGGAAACGTTGGACGGCCTCGCCGCTGCTCATGCCGCCGGGCTCGTCCACCGTGACATCAAGCCCGAGAACATTCTGATCAACGACAGAGGGCGTGTGCAGATTACTGATTTCGGGCTCGCCAAGGCCGCGTCCCAGGCGACGCTCTCCTCCACCGGCATGCTTCTGGGAACCGCATCCTATCTCGCCCCGGAATTGATTGAAAAGAACATCTCCACACCGCAGGGAGATCTGTACTCCGTGGGAATGATGGCCTGGGAGATGCTCGCCGGACGGCTTCCCTTCGTGTCGGACAACCCCGTCACCCTCGTCTTCCGTCATGTCCATGACGACGTTCCTCCCGTCGATCAGGTCTGCCCCGGCATCGATCCGGCCATCGTGGCGTTCATCAGGCGGCTTACGGCCAGAGATCCCAGCCAACGTCCACGTGATGCCGTGGAGGCGTTCTCAATCGTCAGGGATCTGGTCCGAGGCCTTCCCGCGGCGGCATGGGATTACCGTTTGTCTCCCGCAGCGGCACCATTCGATGTGACAGGTCGGTCCGATGTGACGCATGAATCCGAGAAGATGGATGAAAGAAGCCTCGCAAATCCAGTGGCTCCCACGGATTTGACAGGACTACGGACTAACCAGCCGGACCAGACAGGCGGAACGAACGAGACGGACGTGGACGCGGCGAGGACGCCATTCGCGTCGCAGGACACGCAGGTGTCGCAGTATGACGACGCTGAGGCCGGACGCACGGGGTTCCCTGGCGATGCGATGGCGACCATGCCTCTTGCGGGGGACGAATCGGTCCGTCCGCACGCGCACCGACGTGCCGTGATCATCACTCTGATCCTCAGCGCGCTGGTCCTTGCGGCTGCGGCGGGGACCGGGGTCTGGTGGTACATGCGCGGTCCAGGAAGCTACTGGACTCTTCCCAAACCGGCGGGTTTGTCGTGTTCCTCGGACACCGCGTGCGTCATTACGAACGTATCGTGGAAGAACTATCAGAGGTCTCTCACTGTGGTGGGAATACCCTATTCGGTCACAACAAGCTACAGCGACGACGTGGCGACCGGAAAGATCATCTCGACATCGCCGTCAACCGTGGGATCCCATGTAGGCAGACGAACGAACGACACAGTGTCCGTTGTCGTGTCCAAAGGCGTGAGAAAGGCCACCGTCCCCAACGATATCCTCGACACAGACACCACCCATGGAAAGAACCCCATCGCGGCTTTGCAAAAAGCCGGATTCACGAATATCGCCCATAATGATGACAGTGACTCATGGTCATTGTCGGTTCCGAAAGGCTCGGTGATATCGATCAGCCTTGACCCGGGGACGACGGCCAATCATTCGACTCCCATCACAGTCGTTCTCTCCAAAGGACCCATGCCCGTGAGCATGCCGGACATCGTCGGGAAAACAAAAAGCGAGGCGCAGTCCTCGTTCGACGACGCCAAGCTCACCGCCACATACACCGAGGAATACAGCGACACGGTCAAGAAGGGCGTGGTCATATCGGCCGAGTACGCCGCCGGCAAGGAACTTTACTGGGGCGACACGGTGTCCGTCGTCGTGTCCAAAGGGCCTGAGATGGTCACCATTCCCGACGTGCGGGGAATGTCGACGACGAAGGCGAAATCCGTGCTGACGGCACTAGGCCTTCGCATCACCGTGAGCGCCCCACTCGGCGATCTGACGCACACGGTACGCCTTCAATCGATCAGCCCGGGGACACAGAGCCGGCTACGTAGCGAGAAAGGTGTCGCGACATCCATCACTTTGACGGTTGTGTGACACCGCGTGATGCCGCCATCCTCTTCTTCACCACTTGGGCGTATTCGTCCACATACTCCTGTCCGCCCATACGCGCTATCTCGGCGATAATACGGTCGGTGAGTGACCGCAGCTCCTCGTGGGTGACATCCCCCGGGTCACGACGTCCCACCTGGATGGGACGGCCATAGATCACCGTGGTGCGGCCTTTGGAGGGAATGGTCTGTCCTGGCTTCTGTATCTCTCGGCTGCCGATTATCGCCGTGGGTATGATCGGGCATCCGGTTTCGAAGGCCAGCCGCGCCACACCGGTATGCCCGCGATACAGCCGGCCATCCGGGCTGCGCGTGCCCTCGATGTGTATTCCGAAGAGATGCCCGTCCTCGATGATCGTCCTGGCATGACGGAGGGCGCCTAGAGATTTGGATCCACCTGATCGGTCCACGGGAAACACGCCAACCGAGGTGAACCACCATGCGATGAACCGGCCCTTGAGCCCCTTTCCTTCGAAATACTCGGCCTTCCCCATGAAATGAATCATCCGGGGACAGGTGAGCGGCAGCAGCGCGTCATCGATGACCGCAAGATGGTTCGCGGCAACGATGCCACCGCCAGTCGAGGGGATGTTGTTCAGACCTTGCGCGGTGGGATGCACCCGACGTCGGGCCACTGGTCCCAGAAGACGAACGAAAAACCAATAGAGCACCGAATGTCCTCCCTGCCTTCTTCTCATTTTGACATCCCGCACCATTACAGTGGGGATTATGACTGACACCAACAATAGCAATGTCCCTCGCCCGCAACCGGACGACTCCGGATCCTCGTCCGAGGACATGTGGCGTGAGTTCGAGAAGGAGCATGCGCAGGAGCTTCAGGACGTCGCCTCGTCACGCAGCGCCAAACGCTTCGAGCGTCATATCAAGCGCCAGCGCAAGAAGGCCCTTCTCTCAGTCGACGACCTTGCCAATGGGGCGTTCACCGACGACGTTCCCTCATCCGGTCCGCGGGATTTCACACACTCGAGCGTTTTGTCCTCACCTGACGACGAGTTTGTCCCACCGGATCCCCATCATGAACGGCCACGGGCGTCAATCGCCGTCTTTGCTGTCCTGTTTGTGGCGGGAATACTGGCGATCATTGCATCCACGGTGGTCTCGGGGCTGACGAACACTCTGGTGTTGGTCGCCGGCGTGAGTGCCGTAATCGGTGGGGTGGGACTGATCAACACCCGCAGGCCGCACGCTCCGGGCCGCCGTGATGGAGACGATGGGGCACGGGTATAGTCGAACATCTCCATTGTCCGCCGTTGGAATCTGAACGTGAATCGCATGAATCCGTGAATCGCACGGATTCGAGGATATGGAGTCCCACATAGTCGTGGCCCCGGTTCGATGAGGAACCGGGACCACGACGAGCAGCCGCCACTTCGACAGCCACCACGTGATTCGTCATCTGCGGGCAGCGGCGAGCCACCGGTCAAGAAGTCTGGCCGCGCGCGAGGAATCGACAGCCTCCTCGGCAAGCGCGTAGGCCTGAGAGAACCGATCCGACAGCGAGGCTTCTGGATCCGACAACTCACGCCCATCGGCCACAATCGCCGAGGCTGCGTTAAGCAAAGCTGTCGAACGGAACGGAACGTCCTCGCCCGCAAGGAAAGCCCTCATCCGAGAGGCGTTGTAGGCCGGCTCCCCCCCGCGGAGGTCCTCCACGGTAACCCGTTCCAGTCCCAGCTCCTCGGCGGGATCGAACTCGGTCTCGGAAATCTTCCCGTCACGGATTTCCCATACGGAGACAGGACCCGTCGGAGCCATCTCATCCAACCCCTCGGAGGATGTGTAGACCATTCCCGTCTGGCCGCGCTTCGCGTACACCTCGGCCATAATGGGACTCAACCGCCGATCGGCGCAGCCGATGGCGACATGCTGTGGATTCGCGGGATTCGTGAGCGGTCCAAGAACGTTGAAGACGCAGGGAATGCCCAGCGCGGAACGAACGGGTCCCACAAAGCGCATGGCGGGATGGAACGTCTTCGCAAAGGCGAAAGTGATCCCCACCTCCTCGCCGATTTCCCCGACCCGCCCCGGAGTCAGATCCAGAGGAAGGCCAAGCGCCTCAAGACAGTCGGCCGCGCCACATTTGCTGGAGGCGGCCCTGTTCCCGTGTTTGACGATCCTGACGCCGGTCGATGCCGCGACGACGGATGCCATCGTCGACAGATTCACGGTCGCGGCGCCATCCCCACCGGTGCCGACGATATCCGTCGTCTCACCGGAGACCTCCAAAGGAACGGCATGAGACACCATGGCCTGCGCCGCCCCATATACCTCGGCGCTTGTCAGGCCCAGCTGCTGCTGCGTGGCCAGCACCGCGCCGACGGCGGCAGGATTCGCATCCCCCTCCATGAGGTCGTTCACAAACCACTCGGACTCCTCCGCGCTGAGATGGTTTCCAGCGATGAGTCTGGTGAGAATCGACTTCCATGTGATCTCCGCCATGTTTCCTCCTTAGTGCGCGATGAGGCGATGTTGAGTACGCGGACAACAATCATGTCCACACAGCGAATTGTAGTGTTCCTCCGCCGTGTCTACGTCTTCGTGTCCATAATGGATGCCCTCTCGCGCAGGTTCGACGGGATTAGGGCGTACGGCCGCAGCAGGGATATGACGAAGGGCTCGGACGACGACCAAAGTCGCAACGCCATCCGAGCCCCGCCGGACCTCAGCCAATCATCATGGCCAGGCCGTCATTTCTCATTCTGTCCGTGGCACATCTTGTATTTGCGTCCCGATCCGCACGGGCAGGGCGCGTTCTTCGAGGTGCCGGGGAAAGTCCGTCCATCGGACCACGGGGAGCGAAGCTCCTCGCTCTTCGGCCGCTTCGAGAGGGGAACCTCCGCGTCGGCGTGGCTGAGAGGCTGCGGGCCAGCCAGTCCAGCCAGATGGTCACCGTTATCCGTGTCCGCGGCATCCTCCACACCATCGGATTCGGACTCCTCCGCGCCGTCATCGTCCGCCGCGGCGTCCTCGGTGGTTTCGGCATCCTGTGGAACGGACAGGCCCATGTTGATCTCGGCCTGTCCGACCGCTGCATCCTCGTCGGTTTCGGTTTCGGTGTCCTCCGAGCTGACGACCTGCTCGATGTCGATGTGGAACAGAAGCTGGACGCTCTCCTCCTTGATGGCCTCCACCATGGAGTTGTACATCTGGTAGCCCTCGCGCTGATACTCGACAAGCGGGTCGCGCTGGCCCATGCCGCGCAGGCCGATGCCATCCTTGAGATAATCCATCTCGTACAGATGCTCGCGCCATTTGCGATCCAGCACCGCAAGCACAACACGGCGCTCCAGCTGGCGCATGCCCTCCTCGGGGACCTTCTCCTCCATCTCCTCGTACTGTCTCTTGGCATCGTCGACGATGATGCGTTTGAGCTCGGATTCGGCCTTCGCGCGCTTAAGCAACACCACGGCGTCCTGCGTCGCGACGGGATCCACGCTGACCGGGAACACGGACTTCAACGCGGTGAAAAGACCCTTCCAATCCCAACGATCAGGCTTGTCCGATCCCCTCATCGCGCCCCGGATATAGCTGGCCACGGTCTCGTCGATGAAACGCATGACATCGTCGTGGATGTCCGCGCCTTTGAGAACGGCCTGACGTTCGGCGTAGATGACCTTGCGCTGCTTGTTCATTACATCGTCGTATTTCAGAACGTTCTTACGGATCTCGAAGTTCCTCGACTCAACCGCCTTCTGGGCGTTCCGGACTCCTCTGGACACGCTCTTGGACTCGATGGGCTCCCCCTCGGGAAGTCCCTTCGCCATCACGCGCGCGACGAGCTGGGTGTTGAACAACCGCATCAGATCGTCCTCGAGGCTGAGATAGAACCTCGATTCGCCAGGATCCCCCTGACGCCCGGAGCGGCCGCGAAGCTGGTTGTCGATACGCCGAGACTCATGTCTCTCGGTTCCAAGCACGTACAAGCCGCCGAGTGCGACGACCTCCTCGTGCTCGTCCTTCACCTGCGCCTTGGCCTCGGCCAAAGTCCCAGGCCACCTCTTCTCATATTCCTCAGGTGTGTCCTCCGGCGAGTACCCCTCCGCCTTGAGCTTCTGGTCCGCAAGGAACTCGACATTGCCACCGAGCATGATATCGGTTCCACGACCGGCCATGTTGGTGGCGACCGTCACCGCGTTCTTCCGACCCGCGACGGCGACCACGGACGCCTCCTGCGCGTGGTGCTTGGCATTGAGCACCTGATGGGGTATGCCCGCCACATCAAGAAGGGACGATACGACCTCGGAGCTCTCAACGCTCGCCGTGCCGAGAAGAACCGGTTGTCCGGAGGCGTGACGCTTCGCCACATCCTTGATGATGGCGGTGAGCTTCTCCTTCTTGGTCCGGAAGATGAGATCGTCCTTGTCCTCACGAATCATGGGCTTGTTCGTCGGAATGGGAAGAACACCGAGCTTGTAGGTGCCCATGAACTCCGCGGCCTCAGTCTCCGCGGTGCCCGTCATTCCCGAGAGCTTGTCGTACATGCGGAAATAGTTCTGAAGAGTGATGGTGGCGAAGGTCTGGTTCTCAGCCTTGACCTCAACGCCCTCCTTCGCCTCGATGGCCTGATGGAGTCCTTCGTTGTAGCGCCGTCCGGGAAGAATTCGACCAGTATGCTCGTCCACGATAAGGACCTCGCCCTTGGTCACGACGTAGTCGCGGTCACGAAGGAACAGCTCCTTGGCCTTGATGGCGTTGTTCAGATAACCGATAAGAGCGGTGTTGTTGGGCTCATACAGATTGTCGATTCCGAGGAAATCCTCAACCTTGGTGATTCCGGGATCGAGTATTCCGACGGTTTTCTTCTTTTCATCGACCTCATAGTCCTCATCTCGCGTAAGCTTGGGGACCAGACGTGCGAACTGCCTGTACCACCGTGTCACATCGCCTTCGGACGGCCCCGATATGATCAACGGAGTACGGGCCTCGTCAATAAGAATCGAGTCCACCTCGTCGACGATGGCGAAGTGGTGCCCTCGCTGTACAAGATCGTTTTTGTTCCACGCCATATTATCGCGCAGGTAGTCGAAACCGAATTCGTTGTTGGTTCCGTAGGTTATATCGGCCTGATACTGCTTTTCCCTCTCGGCGGGCTTCTGATCGGTGATGATGCACCCGACGCTCATTCCGAGGAAGCGGAAGATACGCCCCATCAATTCGCTCTGATAACTGGCGAGATAGTCATTGACGGTGATGACGTGGACGCCTTTGCCCTCAAGCGCGTTCAAATAGCTCGGCAACGTGGCGACAAGGGTCTTCCCCTCACCAGTTTTCATTTCCGCGATGTTGCCCCAATGCAGAGCCGCACCGCCCATAAGCTGCACATCGAAGTGACGCTGACCGAGGGTCCTCTTCGAGACCTCACGCACGGTGGCGAACGCCTCAGGCATGAGCGCGTCGAGCTTCTCGCCGTTCTCCAAGCGCTGCCGGAACTTTCCTGTCTGCTCCTTCAGCTCGTCATCGGTGAGCGAAGATATCTCGTCCTCCAATGCGTTGACGGCCTTGGCCACAGCCTCAAGCTTCTTGATCTGGTGACCTTCGCCCATCCGTAGGGCTTTGTCGACGATATCCACCACGTTCCTGCTCCCTCGTTCCACAAGTCATCAACGAGCATATCCCGAAACCATGCGTCCGGGCACAAACCTTGTCTAAGTGTACGCGACCACGGCGATAACACCCCGAAATCTTTCTCCGGCCATACGCCGCTCCTTCCCCGCGATTTCCAGAGACGTCCCACGCCGGTGGCGCCTGGGGAAGAAGCCCCATGGAAAGAGGGGCCACGCGATGACACGTGACCCCTTCATGCGGGCGGTTTCGCTACTTATCGGATGCTCCGGCCTTGGGCTGCGCCTTGACGTTCTCAGGGGTGTCGATTTCGAAGACCCCGTAGCTCCAGCCATGACGGTGGTAAACCACCGACGGCCTTCCCGTCGCCTTGTTGACGAACAGGAAGAAGTCGTGTCCGATCAGCTCCATCTCGTACAACGCCTCATCGATACTCATGGGCTCGGCCACATGCAGTTTGCGACGGATGACGATTGGCGTGTCACCCACCTGGACCTCCACCGACTCCCCCGGTCCCAGATCCGACGCGACCGCCGCTTCGGGGCTGGTCAAGGGCTCCTGATCCGCAAGCTCCTCGGAGCCCTCCGCACCACCATCATCCACACCGGTTCCCAAGGACTGCATCGGAACATATCCACGACGGTGGTCCTTGCGCCGGTCCCTGGCGCGGCGAAGACGCAAAGTGAGTTTATCCAGCGCCATATCAAGGGCACTGAACTCATCAGCGCTCGATGCCTCGGCCCTCACAACAGTGCTCCCCGCGACGACGGTTATCTCCACGCGTCGCGCCGTGTCCGCCTGACGGGGGTTGCCCTCGTGAGTCAGCACCACCTGCGCGCGCTGCGTATCAGGCGCTATGGCGGTCACACGATTCATCTTGCTCTCGACGACATCACGGAACTTCTGCTTGATCTGCGTGTGGCGTCCGGTAACGACGATCTCCATGTGGACCTCCTTGACAATCAGGCGGGAACGACCCGCCATCTGCGTTCCAACGGCTGCCTTGCCATCGGTACGTCCATTGTAGCCACGCGCGACGCAACACTCACCCCCAATCCGCGCCACGCGAAGCGACGGTGGGACGACACGCGTTTGAGGTGGGACGCTGTTATGATTGTTCCCGCGAGACCCCCTGATGGCCGCGACCCCTTTGGGGCTGAGGAACTTCCGGGCTCCACAGAGCACGATGGCGGATAACGTCCGCCCAGGGTGACCTGAGAGATAGCGCAACAGAGAACAGACCGCCCCGAATTTCGGGGTAAGGGTGAAACGGCGGTGCAAGAGACCACCGGGCCACTGGTAACAGCGGTCGCATGGCAAGCCTCATCGGGAGCAAGGCCAAGCAGAAGGCATCAAGGGCTGCTCGCCCGCGCCTTCGGGTAGGCCGCTGGAGCCTGGCGGCAACGTCAGGTCGAGATGGATGGCCATCCGCATGGAAACATGTGACAGAACCCGGGGTATGGAGGTCTCGCACACACTTCATCGGCATTCCACCCCATTTGATGCCACGCTTCCACCGGACATCACAGGAATACGGGGGATTGCACTGACTCCGCTTTCACTGAGCTCATCGATGCGCCGGTCATCACCACTGATCGAAAAATTCCCTCGCGACGGTTCTGACATCCTCGGATTCATGACCTTCGCGCCCCGCCGTCGCCCACAACCTGCGCAGGCACGTCCGCCGATCGCAGCCCCTCGTCCTCGATCTCACTGATTCCGCCATACGACGCGCCGATTCAAGGAAAAGCCCCTCGCTCTTCGCATGGGCAAGCAGATCGTCCGCCAGATTCCTGTCCACACGTCGACGAGAAAACTCCACGGCCACTCCTCTGGATCCCATGCACCGTTTCAGGCAATGGTCAAGAAGCATGCGCGCGTATTTCTCATCATCTATAAGACCAACGCGTATCAACGACTCAACAACATCATCCACAACCTCGCGCGGGTACTCCTTGGCGATAAGACGCTCCCGCATCGCCTGCGACGAGCGCGGGGCCGCGTCCAAAAGGCGCAAAGCCGATTCCCGACAGGCGTCACATCCACCATCCTCGGCGTCACGCGTTCGGCCATGATGCGGGGACCGCGGAAACGACGCATCACCTCGTATCAGTCCATCACTGTGTCTCTGTCCGAAATCGTCATTCCGCGCGTCACTCTCCACCGCCACGGGATGGGAACGAAGAAAACCATCGACGTCGATCATGCCGCGTTTGTCGACGACTCATCCGTGGTCCCGGCTGAGTCGTCGGAACCGTTCTGCCCATCGCCGTCGTCCCCGGCATCGGGATCGGGAATAAGTCCGAATTCCACCTTGACCTTGTTCTCAATCTCATCCGTAATCGCGGGATTGTCCTTGAGGAACTTGCGGACGTTCTCACGGCCCTGACCGAGCTGGTCTCCGTTATAGGTGAACCATGATCCCGATTTCTTGACCACATTGCCCTGCAGGGCCATATCAAGAATCGACCCCTCCTTTGATATGCCCTCGCCATACAACACGTCGAATTCAGCGGATTTAAACGGCGGAGCCATCTTGTTTTTGACGACCTTGACCCTGGTACGGTTGCCTACGGCCTCATCACCATTCTTCAGAGTCTGTATGCGTCGAATGTCAAGACGGACCGACGAATAGAACTTCAGAGCCTTCCCACCCGTTGTGGTCTCGGGATTTCCGAAGAAGACACCGATCTTCTCGCGCAACTGGTTGATGAAGATGGCAGTGGTGCCGGCCTGGGCAAGAGCCCCGGTCATCTTTCTCAAAGCCTGACTCATAAGCCGCGCCTGTAGTCCCACATGGCTGTCACCCATCTCGCCCTCGATCTCGGCTTTGGGCACCAGCGCCGCCACCGAGTCAATGACGATAACATCCAAAGCCCCTGACCGTATGAGCATGTCGGCGATCTCCAGCGCCTGCTCCCCGTTGTCCGGCTGAGACACCACCAAGGCATCCGTGTCCACGCCCAGATGTCTGGCGTACACGGGATCAAGAGCGTGCTCCGCGTCGATGAAGGCGGCCACTCCCCCCTTCTTCTGCGCATTGGCGACGACATGAAGGGCGAGAGTCGTTTTGCCGGAGGATTCGGGACCGTATATCTCGACGATCCTGCCACGCGGAAGGCCTCCGATGCCAAGAGCCATATCCAGAGCCAACGAACCGGTGGGAATGATCTCAACGTTCTGAGGGGGCTTGTCTCCCAACCTCATCGCCGAACCCTTACCAAAATTGCGCTCAACCTGCTCCAGCGCCGTGTTCAAGGCGGCCTGGCGCCGAGGGTCCACCCCGGGAACGTCCTTATCGGTGGAATCATGCCTCTCGGCGGACGTCCTTGCGGAGGACTTTGTACGTTGCGCCATCGCTTCTCCTTGCTTCATTCCGTGGGATCGACTCGAACGCCCACAATAGATGCGGCCGCCATACCGGATCGGCTGACACGTCCCCTGTGGCCAAACGGCGGGAACCCATCGACATGGCCACAATACACCATCGTACGAACATATGTTCGAATGCGGTGCCATTAGGCCATCCCCCACATCAAACGCCCGGAATCAGCCCAACGCCCGAAAGGACATCGGAAGGGGGGGCGCATTATGGATCCCTCCCCATCTGCGTGAATCCGGAACGCCCATCTGATCACACAGGACATTCCACACGATTCGCGGCTCGGTTCCGCGCGCCAGAGCCTCAAGAACCGTGGCGCCATCCAGCGCGGTAAGGCACAGATCACGCGAGACGCTCCGGCCATAGGCGCGCCCGAACACCTCGTCTACCAATTGCCAGAACTCACGTTCCCTCACAGCATCATCCTCTGCGAAACGACACGCCATACGCCCACCATCGGCAATGGCGCCATCAATAAAAGATCAGAAACCATTGGGTCACGCGTCGATGGAATCAAGATAATCTGCGACCATCCTCAGCATCTGCGCCGTGCTCAAGCCCAGAGCCTCGGAAATCGAGCTGAGCAGCTCGGAGCTCGCCTCCTTCTGACCCCTCTCCACTTCGGAGAGATAGCCAAGAGACACCCCGGCCTTCTCACTCACCTCGCGAAGCGTTTTACGATCCCGCGTGCGAAGGTCGCGAAGAACATGGCCTATCGCCTCCCTCAGCGAGACGTCCCGAGAGCTCCCCTCGCTCTCCCGCCTCCTCGTGGTGGACCGGGCCGCGCGCTCATGTTCGGCATCCTCCTCCATCCACATCCGGCCGAGTGCCGCCTGACGGTCATCCTTGGCCTTCTTCGCCGCGCGGGCCATAACAACCTGCCTTTGCGCAAACATCACCGCCCTGCGCTGCGCGGGAGTGAGATCCCGCATCCTGGCAGCCGATGGCGCAGCGCCGATTCTCACGACATCCTGATCACGACGCTCGTCCTCTCGTGTCATGGTTTCCATTGCGCACCCCATTTCTGCCGGTAACGTTCAGTACGTACGCCATATACAACACGTCGAATCGTGGGATTATTCCCAATCAGACGATGTGACATGGCTCACATAGCGCAAGGCGGCATCAACCGCATAACGGCGTATGCGCCCCCGGTCGCCATGGGCCGTGACCCGCATAACATGGACGCCGGCATCATCCGAAACACCGCTCATGCTTACGCCCACATACACAAGCCCCTCCGGCATTCCCCTGCCATCGGGGCCGGGCCCGGCCACACCAGTCGTCGACAGCCCCAGAACCCTACCTCCGTACACGGGCTGATCGAACAGGCGCGCGACCGCGGAAGCCATCTGCGCGGCGACGGTCGGATCAACCGCTCCACGGTCGCGCAGAACGTCGCGATTCACGCCGAGAATCGACGCCTTCGCCCTGACGTCATACGTCACTGCGGAACCCAGGAACACCGTCGACGCTCCAGGAACCCTCACAAAGGCATCCGCGAGCAGCCCTCCGGTCAACGATTCGGACACCGCGATGCGGACACCGCGCATCCGGCATTGAACCATCACCGAACGCGACAAGGCGTCGCATTCCCGATCGATATCGCCATCGGACATGCCGTCCAACCACGTGCCATCGTCATGCCAGTCGACGACGCCATCGGACGGCGACGCCATCATTCGTCCGACCCATCCTCAGAACCACGGCTCATCCGCGACCGACGCGCCCGGACCACACCAAGGACATACAGCGCGCCCGAGTACAGGCACAGGATCAGAGACAGATACACAACCGTGTAAGCGGCGACGTAATACACGTCAAGCCACATGGGAGAGGACTGCCACGAGGGCGCCAACGACCACGCGGGAAGCAGAATCAGGCCCAGACCCACGCATTGCGCGAGCGTTTTGTATTTGCCCGCAGAGGAGGCCGCGATAACGCGTCCGCCCGTATCAATGACGAAGAACCTCATCACGGTGATGCCGATCTCCCGAACAAGCATGAGAACCGTGACCCACCAATATATCTCACCGAAAACGGAGGCCACCACCAAGGCCGAGCCAATCAACAGCTTGTCGGCTATGGGATCCAGCAGCTTCCCCAGTTCGGTCACCTGATTGTGGGATCGCGCCATCCAGCCATCAAGTTTGTCGGTGGACGCGGCGACGATGAAGAGGATCGCGGCCGCCCAGCGCAACCGGACATTCGACACGCCCCAAGGTCCCGCCATGACATCGATGACGATGAAAACAATCACCAAAAGAATGCGTGTGTACGTCACCAGATTCGGCGGGCTGTTCCAACCGTCAAGAAGCCTTCGTTCCGTATCATGAGCTTTCCGCATGGACTCCACCTTAGCCCCACCAACACCCACAACGTCGATACGCGCGAAACATCGTCCTGACAGGAATAGCCACCACTCCGGACTCACCTATCCTCAGACGGGGATCCGGATGGTTCGATGGCCGACGTCTCCCCGCGTATGAAGGCCAGAACCTGGGGAAGATCCTGCGGCTGCACAAGCACCTCGCGCGCCTTCGACCCCTCGGACGGACCCACGACGCCACGAGATTCCAACAGATCCATAAGCCTTCCGGCTTTGGCGAATCCCACACGAAGCTTGCGCTGCAGCATCGACGTCGAACCAAACTGCGTCGTGACAACAAGCTCGGCAGCCTGAAGAAGAACATCCATATCGCCGCCTATGTCCTCCTCGGGCTCGGCGGCCTTCATATCCGACTCCTTGGCCATCTGCTCGATGTCCTCACGGTAGCGCGGCTTGCGTTGCGTGCGGACGAAGTCGACGGCCTTGCGGATCTCCGATTCGCTCACCCAGGACCCCTGCACACGAATCGGTTTGGCGGATCCCATGGGGAGAAACAACGCGTCACCCTGGCCGATAAGCGTCTCCGCGCCAACGGTGTCGAGAATGACTCGCGAATCCGTCGCCGACGATGTGGCAAACGCCAAACGGGACGGAATGTTCGCCTTGATCAGTCCCGTTACCACATCGACGGAAGGCCGCTGCGTGGCCAGCACAAGATGGACGCCGGCCGCGCGGGCAAGCTGCGTGATTCTTTGGATGGAGCTCTCGACATCGTTCTTGGCGACCATCATCAGATCCGCCATCTCGTCGACCACCACCAGAAGATAGGGATAGGGCGCCACCTTTCTGTTGGATCCGGCTGGGGCATGGACCTTCCCGGCCCTGACGGCCGCGTTGAAATCCTTGACATGGCGGAATCCAAAGAACTGGAGGTCGTCATACCGCGCGTCCATCTCCTTGACGACCCACTCCAACGCCTGGGATGCCTTCTTCGGATCGGTGATTATCGGGGTGAGAAGATGCGGTATCCCGGCGTACGCGGACAACTCGACCCTTTTGGGATCAACCAGAATCAGGCGGACCTGCTCCGGATCCGCCCTCATGATGATCGACGTGAGCATCGAATTGATGAAGCTGGATTTTCCCGAACCGGTTGCTCCTGCGACAAGCAGATGGGGCATCTTCGTCAGATCGGCGGTGACGACATGTCCCTCGACGTCCTTGCCCACACCCGCGAGCATCGGATTCGGATCCGACAACGCCTTGTCCGAGCGCAGAATATCCCCCAGATGGACGATCTCCCTATCGACGTTCGGGATCTCTATTCCTATGGCCGATTTGCCCGGAATGGGCGACAGTATCCTCACATCGGAGCTGGCCACGGCGTATGCGATGTTCCGCTGGAGATTCGTCACCTTCTCGACTTTGACTCCGGGGCCAAGCTCGACCTCGTACTGCGTCACCGACGGACCACGGAGAAAACCCACCACCCTGGCATCCACATTAAACTGCTGGAAGGTCGACGCCAAAGACCGGATCACCGCGTCATTCGCGGCAGTACGGGCCGCATGCGGCTTCCCATGCGTGAGCAGCTCAAGGTCGGGAAGATGATACGGGGCAACGACGCCACCGGAAGAGACCGGGGATTCCTCGACATCCGTCCGTCCCTGCGTCTCGGAGCGACCCGACCGCGTGGCTCCCACCGGGATCGTCATCGCCCACGGATCAGCATCGTCGCCCCCACCACCGATGGAAGACTGTTCGACGCCCGCCGCACCCATCGCGACCGTCTCAGCAACGGAAGCGTCGACGGCATCGGGGGAACCAGCCGTCCCACCCAAGGGAACGGTATCATCGCCATGGCGAGAATCGGATCCATCCCAGGAATCCGTTCTGCCCGACGATGCGACGGAACGCCCCGTCGATGGCTGCCGCGCGTCGCCGTCACCATCCGTTCGAGATCCAGTCGCCGACACGAATGGGTCATCGCCCGCGTAACGGTCGAGATGCCCGTCGGGATCGTTTCGATCCCTGTGAACCAGCCGAGACCACCACCCCCTCAATCCCGAGGGCCGACGGACTTCGTCGCCAACATCCTCATCCTCACCGCTGCCATCATGTGCGGGAACACCGGCCGCGACCGGTATGACATCATCGCCGACACGCATCTCATCGGGGAACTCCTCATCCTGATCCTTGTCGCCATCATGCGAACGTGACCTCAAACCCGACACACCATCGACAATGTCGCTGATGCTCCGTCCCAGAATCATGAGAACCGAGAACAGTCCGACGAGAACGAAAACGATGATCGCGAAGACATTCGACAGTCCCCACGCCAAAGGCGATCCCAACGCGAATCCCAACAGGCCACCGGCGCCCTGCACCGCGGACATGGAGAAGCCCTTGACATCCGCCAAAAGAACGATGTCGATAATCGAGCAGACCGACCAAAGCAGGAGAAACCAGCCACTGATGACACGGGGATTCTCGGAGCTTTTTCCGGCATGACGCATAAGCCGGATGGCAAGTATGAGAAGAAGCACCGGAAGAACGACGCTCATAACCCCCAACACGCCCGATGCCATGGCATGAAGCACCCTGCCGAGAACGCCGTCGACCCTGAACCATTCCGATGCGCAGAAAAGCACGGCGAGCACGAGAAGAAGAAGGCAAACTCCGTCACGACGGTACGCGGGATCATATTCGTCACCCACTCCGCTCACCGAACGCACCAGTGTTCCCAAGGCCCTGGGCAACGCGAGAAGGACGCGATACCACATCGGCTCCTGAACGGATTCGTCGCGCGCATCGGAGGACGCGCCATCACCGCGTCGGCCATGCGACCGCGCGGACGCGGAATTTTTCTTTGAGGAAGATGCCTGTCGTGCCATAACACAATCGATTCTACGCAGAGGACCCGTCCGAAAACCACCGGAGTCCTTTCCCAAGACGCTCCGGATCACAATCCGCACGCTCCAGCGAAGCGGCGGTCACACGGAGACGTCGGTGTCGTCGGGCGACCGCGACGTCGAAACCGTTCCCAGCGGATGGTGGGCGAACTCATCGGCACGCGCATCCGTCGCATCATAAGCACCGGAATCGGCACGGTCCACGATCGCCAAAGCAGTATCCAGACGTTCGGGATTCAACGCATCGATCCAATGGATCCGAGGATCCCTTCCGAACCAGCCCATCTGTTTGCGGGCAAGACGTCTTGTTCGGCGCGCGATGTCGTCGAACGCCTCATCGCAGGACCACAGACCGTCAAGATAATCAACGATCTGCTGGTAGCCCAAGGCGCGCGCCGCGGTTGGCCCCCAGTGCCGACGGACATCACGAACCTCGTCGACCAATCCGTGGTCGCGCATCGACCGGGTCCGTTCGTCGATGCGCCGGTCCATCTCCGCACGGTCAAGATCCAACCCTATCTGCACTGCGGGAACCGCATAACGATACCGGGGAAGGCTCGCCGAATACGGTCGTCCGGTGATGTCGATAACCTCCAACGCCCGAATGGTGCGTCGCACATTCCTCGGATCCATATGGGACGCCGCCTGCGGATCACGCTCCTGCAACTCCCGGAAAAGCACCCCCGGCCCCTCCTCACGCGACCTGGCCTCAAGGCGCGTGCGGACGGCCGCATCCGTACCGGGGAAGGAGATGTCGTCAAGCGCCGCGCGAGCGTACAATCCCGATCCTCCGACGAGGATTGGCCTCACCCCCCTCGTGCGCAATCCACGAATGCATCCTCGAACCATGGTCTGAAACCTCGCCGCCGTCATAACCTCGTCCGGTTCGATGACACCGACCAGATGATGCGCGACGCGCGAGAGCTCCTCATCGGTCGGCTGCGCCGTTCCGATTCGCATCCCCCGATACATCTGATAAGCATCCGCGTTGACTATCTCCGCCTTCTGTCCCCGACCCCCCAGAGCTTCGGCGAGCGCGATGGCCAGCGATGTCTTCCCCGAAGCCGTCGGGCCAACGATAGACACCACCCTGCGCCCATCGGATTCCCTTTCGATATTGGGTTCAGTCGCGGGACCTTCCGATTCCGCCAAGCCGGTGGAGAGACCCCTTCCGGCGGTATGGGTCCTCCCCCCACCATCGTCACACCCGGATGTCATAGGTCTGTCCCCGTTTCGGATCCGGATCTGCGATGAGATGATGAGCCCCGGCATGCGTGACCGTGGCCCGGACCACATCCCCCAGTCCCGGCGCGGCATATCCCTGCGGCACGCCGATATGGACAAGCTCCCCGGTTCTCTCGCGTCCCGTGGCCCGTCCAGTGGACCTGTCCTTCCGTCCCGAGTCCCCAGTGACAAGAACCTCCACATCCCGTCCGACAAAGCCGCGCATGAAGTCCTCCGTTATGGGAGCCTGGACCGCAAGCAGCCGTTCGAACCGATCACGGACCACATCATGTGGAACCTGCGGCATGGATGCCGCGGGAGTTCCTGGACGCGGCGAATATTCGAAGGTGTACGCCGACGCGAAGCGCGACTCGCGCACCACGTCCATCGTCGCCTGGAAATCCTCCTCGGTCTCGCCGGGAAATCCGACGATGACGTCCGTGGTTATCCGCGCATCCGGCATCGCATCTCGAACCTTGCGCAATATGTCGAGGAAACGTGAGCTGCGATACGACCGTCTCATGGAACGCAGCACCGCGTCCGACCCCGACTGCAGCGGCATATGAAGCTGATGCATGACGTTGGGTGTGGACGCCATGGCTTCGATCACATCATCCGTGAACGCGGCGGGATGCGGGGACGTGAAACGGACACGGTCCAATCCCTTGATGTCTCCACAGGCCCGGAGAAGCTTGGAGAACGCATAGCGATCGCCCATCGCGTATCCGAAGGAGTTCACATTCTGCCCCAGAAGCGTGACCTCGCGGGCGCCCGAGTCCACGCACGCGCGAATCTCGTCAAGGATGTCCCCGGGGCGCCGGTCCCTTTCCCTCCCCCTGGTCGTAGGAACGATGCAGAAGGTGCACGTGTTGTTGCACCCCATGGATATGGACACCCATGCGGACACCTTGGATCCCCTCGCCGCGGGAAGATCACTGGGGAAATACCTCACGCCCTCGGAGACGTCCACCTGGGCCACCCCCTCGGCCCTCGCCTGATCGAGAAGCCTCGGAAGCGAGCCGACATTGCGCGTTCCGAAGACGGCGTCGACCCAGGGGGCCCGCCGTGCGATGCGCTCCCTGTCGAGTTGCGCCATGCAGCCCCCGACCGCGATCTGCGTTCCCGGTCTGTTCCTTTTCAGCTCAGCCCACTGACCAATCATCCCGTACATATGGTCGGCAGCGTTCTCACGTACTGCGCATGTGTTCAACACCACGACGTCGACCTCGCCATCATCAACCTGCCGGCGCGACGCCGCACGATAGCCCTGCTCCTCAAGCACTCCGGCGATGCGCTCGGAATCATGGACGTTCATCTGGCACCCGAGCGTGTGGACGTAATACACCCCCCGTCCGCATCGCGGAGCCGTCTCGCCTTCGGGGCGATCGCCCACCTGTCTTTCGTCGCGCGTCATCATCGCTTCATCCATACGAGCGATTCTATCCGCGTGACACCCCGCGACGCCGCGGCGACTCCCCGGGGGAAGGCTTCCAACCTCCTGAAGGTCACAAGGCTTCCCAACATTCGCACACAACCCCGCGTATCATGGGTTTCCGTGATACTTGACCGCCATGATCGCATCAATTCATCCGAGATGCAGGCCCGGCTGGAGTCCGCCGGGACTTCGGACCGACGCATACCCGTCGAACAGACGAGCGACTTCATCGACCTCATGCAGGTCTATGAGGGTGCGATGTACGAGATCAGCACGAAGCTCGAGATTCTCGACGACGAGTTCCAGGTCCGCTTCTCGCATGATCCCATCCACCACATGGAACGTCGGCTTAAATCGGTCGGCTCGATCATCGGAAAGCTGGAGCGCAAGGGACTGCCCCTGAACACGCAATCCATCAAGGATCACCTGTTCGATGTTGCGGGAATCCGTGTGATATGCAACTACCGCGACGATGTCTACTCGGTGTCACGCTATCTTTCGGCCCAATCGGACATCCAGGTGCTTCGGGTCAAGGATTACATCCGCAATCCGAAGCAGAACGGATACCGGAGCCTGCATGTCATCTACGCGGTGCCCGTCTTCCTCTCAACAGGCGCCCATTACACGCCCGTCGAGGTGCAGTTCCGCACCATCGCCATGGACTACTGGGCAAGCCTCGAGCACGCCCTGCGCTACAAATCCAACCTTCCCGATGCGAAGCTGTCCGAGCATTCCCAGACCCTGTTGGATTGCGCGCGCAGCCTTCAGAACGTCGAGGCTCAGATGCAGAGCATTCACCGCGACATCAACGGGGCCCCGCGCGGCGACGAGACTCCGCGTCCGGGTCTGGAGCCTGGATCGCAGCAGGCCGGGGCATCTGAGGAGTCTCAGAAGTCGAAGTGATCGGGATCCGCTCCCACGCGAGTCCCCGTCTCCATGGAGTCGATCGCCGCCATGTCTTCTGATGACAATGCGAAATCGGCGACGTCGATGTTCTCCCGGATCCTTTCCGCATGGGTGGACTTCGGTATCACGATCACACCCCGCTGGATATGCCACCGGATCACGATCTGCGCGGGGGACTTCCCATACTTCGCCGCCAGCGCGAGCAGATGGGGATCCGACAGCAGGGAGCCCCCCGTTCCTCCCAGAGGACTCCACGCCTCAACGTCGATATGCCGCGAACGGGCGAAAGAGATGGTTTCGTTGTTGGCGAACAAAGGGGATGATTCAATCTGATCCACGGCCGGAAGCACCGAGCTTATGGTCATCAGCTCCCTGAGATGGTGCGGCTGGAAATTGCTCACGCCGATGGCACGGATGCGGTGCTCCTCATAAAGCCCGGCCATCTCCTCCCATGCACGCTGCCAATGATCCGCCGGCCAATGGATAAGGTACATGTCCACATAGTCGAGCCCCAGCCTGTCGAGGCTCTCGAGAAATGCCTCACGCGTCCGCTCCTGACGGATGTCCTCGTTCCACAGTTTCGTCGTCACGAACACGTCACGACGGGCGACGCCCGATTGCCGCAGTCCCTCCCCAACGGAGGACTCGTTCCCATAGATCCTGGCCGTGTCGATATGCCGATACCCGACGGACAGAGCCTCACGGACCGCGTTCACCGTCGTCTCCCCGTCCGGATTCTGGAAGACCCCCAATCCGACTTGAGGTATGGACACCCCGTTGTTCAAGACAATTCGTGATTCGTTGATCATGTTTTTCCTTTCAACAGGGACGTCCGCATTCAATGCTGGCGAGAACGGGGGCGCATGCATCCGCGCTCCGTCTCTTCATTCCATATTGCATGTTGACGGCATTCACCCATGTTGCGCGGAGGGCGGAACAACATCCAGCCAACTTACAGAGGGTCTTACTAGAATGACGGTGATTGTGAGACTTGGGAGAGAAACGGCATGCGCGGCGAGTGCCCCGCACGCCAGCACCTCCCCGACACAGACGCAACCACGAAGGAGCAGAGATGGACAACAACGCCAACGCCCCCCAAGGACAGACTCCATATCAGAACTATGACGGCCGGTATTCCCAGCAGGCCCAGAACGGCACCAACTACGGATATGCGCCGGGACAGGCCGGTTCAGCCTCATCCTACCCGTATGGGACAGGCGCGCAGACGGTGATGGATGGCACCGCCGCCTATAGCCGCGACAATGCGGTGCGTGTGTCCGTGACCCGGGCATACGCGGAGATGACCGCAGGCTTGGTGGTGACCGCCGTAGTGGCCGTGCTCACCCAGATGACCGGAGCCTTGGAGTCCTTCCACACCGCCACCGGCAGTCTGGGCTGGATCGGGCTGCTGATTGTCCAAGTGGTCATGGCCGTGGCTCTTGGCGCGAGGGCCATGACCATGCGCCCTGCGACAGCACGGATGGTGTTCTATTTGTATGCGGCGCTGATGGGATTCACCCTCAGTTCGATCTTCTATGTGTACGATCTGAGCTCCATCGGCATGGCTTTGGGCCTGAGCATCGGTTTCTTCTTCGCCCTCACCATGCTCGCGCTCACCACCAAACGAGACATGCTCAAGGCGGGGCCCATTCTGTTCACCGCTCTTCTGGTTCTCATCATCGGCGAAGTCGTCCTCATGTTCATCTCCCCCAGCGATTCGACCGTCATGCTCGTCTCGGCAATCGGCCTCCTCATATTCGCCGGCCTGACCGCATACGACGCCCAGAAGACCCGGGCCCTGTTCGCCACGTATGGAACGGACACCGTTGCCATCAAGCGTCTTTCGATCGTCTGCGCACTGAACCTCTATCTGGACTTCGTGAACATGTTCCTGTATCTTCTGCGCCTTTTCGGAAGCCGCAACTGATTAGCCGCCGCGTCGGCGCCACCGCGTGAGCGTCCTGCGCGGCGCCGACCGGAACCGAAGAGCGGGGGATGGGCGCATCCCGCCCATCCCCGTGCGCGACCAGAGTCTCGGTCCAGTCTCTCAGCGCTGCTGCATGAGATTGCGCAGAACGTACTGGAGTATTCCACCGTTGCGGAAATACGCGGCCTCACCGGGAGTGTCCACCCGGACAACCGCGTCAAAATCCACGGTCCCGCCGTCAGTGGCCGCCGCATGCACATGGACGGTTTGAGGAATCACGCCATCATTGAACTTCTCGATTCCCGTGATCGAGAACGTTTCGGTGCCATCCAGCCCCAGCGACTGCGCCGACTCACCTTCAGGGAACTGCAGCGGAAGCACTCCCATTCCAATAAGGTTCGAGCGGTGAATGCGCTCGAAGCTGCCGGCGATCACGGCCTTCACCCCCAGCATCATCGTGCCCTTGGCCGCCCAGTCGCGCGAGGACCCCGTGCCATACTCCTTGCCGGCCAGAACGACAAGCGGGACCTTCTTGGCGGCGTAGTCGACCGACGCGTCGAAGATGGTCGATGGCTTGCCGCTGATGAAATCGAAGGTGAACCCACCAGGACGCACCTCCTCTCCCACGGATGCGAGAAGTTGGTTGCGTAGCCGTATGTTGCCGAAAGTCCCACGAACCATCACCTCGTGGTTCCCGCGGCGCGACCCGTAGGAGTTGAAATCCTTCTGAGCCACCCCATGCTCCGTGAGATACCTCCCCGCGGGACTCGACGAGGTGAATGCGCCGGCCGGAGAGATGTGGTCCGTCGTGACGGAGTCGCCGAGAAGAGCCAGAACGCGGGCACCGGAAATATCGGTGACCGGTTCGGGTTTGGCCGACATTCCATCAAAAAGCGTCTGACGGCGCACATACGTGGAGCGCGGATCCCATGCGAAGAGCTCCCCCTTGGGGACTTTGAGCCCCTTCCACCGCTCGTCGCCGTCGAAAACCGAGGAATAGTCGTCGACATACATATCCCGCGATATCGTCCGGTCGACGATGTCCCGCACATCCTCGTTGCTGGGCCAGATGTCGCGAAGGAACACGTCATGTCCGTCGGCATCGGACCCCAACGGCTGCGACTCGAAATCGAAGTCCAGCGTGCCCGCGAGAGCATAGGCGATGACCAGCGGCGGCGACGCGAGATAGTTCATTTTGACATCGGGGCTGATACGTCCCTCGAAGTTCCTGTTCCCGGAGAGAACCGCGGTGACGGTGAGGTCGTTCTCGTTAACCGCCTGCGAGATCTCGGGAAGAAGCGGACCCGAATTCCCGATGCACGTGGTGCATCCGAATCCCACGACCTCATATCCCAACGCGTCGAGGTCCTCCTGCAGACCGGCCTTGCGCAGATAGTCCGCGACCACTTGGGAGCCTGGCGCCAAGGACGTCTTCACCCACGGCTTGGGTCTCAGACCGAGCTTTCGGGCGTTGCGCGCCACCAATCCGGCGGCGACCATCACGGAGGGATTCGACGTGTTGGTGCAGCTGGTGATCGACGCGATCGCGACATCTCCGTTGCTCAAGTGGAAATCCCCACGGAAATCCGTGCTTACGGGGACGGGTTCCGACACTGTTTTGTCTGTCTCGTATTGGGGAAGAGTGCCCTCGAAGACCTTCTTCGAATCGGAGAGCGCTATGCGGTCCTGAGGACGCTTCGGTCCGGCGATGGACGGGACCACGTCGCCAAGATCCAACTCCATGTACTCCGAGTACGAGGGCTCCACATAATCGGGATCGGTTGTGTCGGCCCACAGGCGATTGGCCTTGGCGTAAGCCTCGACCAAGGCGATCTGGGAGTCGGAACGGCCGGTGAGGCGCAGATAGTCCAACGTCACCTGATCTATGGGGAAGATGCCGCAGGTCGATCCAAACTCCGGACTCATGTTGCCGATCGTCGCGCGGTTGGCCAGCGGCACGGACGCGACTCCCTCGCCGTAGAACTCGACGAACTTGCCAACGACGCCATGCCGACGGAGCATATCCGTGATCGTCAGCACCACATCGGTGGCCGTGACACCTTCGGGAATCGACCCGGTGAGTTTGAATCCGACGACCCTGGGGACCAGCATCGAAATGGGCTGTCCAAGCATCGCGGCTTCGGCCTCGATGCCTCCCACTCCCCAGCCCAGAACTCCCAGACCATTGACCATGGTGGTGTGCGAATCGGTTCCCACGCAAGAATCAAGATAAGCAAGGTCACGTCCACAGTCTCCGGGCCTCGTCATAACGACCTTGGCGAGATATTCGATGTTCACCTGATGGATGATGCCCGTCCCCGGAGGAACGACCCGGAAATTGCGGAAGGCCTGCTGCCCCCACCTCAGGAACTGGTACCGCTCGCCGTTGCGGCGATATTCGATGTCCATATTGCGCTCGACCGCATCGCGGACGGCGTAGCTGTCGATCTGCACGGAGTGGTCGATGACCATATCCGCCGGGACCTGGGGATTGATGACCTCGGGATCGCCGCCAAGAGTGCTCACCGCGTCACGCATCGTCGCTAGGTCGACGATGCAGGGAACTCCCGTGAAATCCTGCATGACCACACGCGACGGGGTGAACTGGATCTCGTGGCTGGGCTGGGCCTGGGGGTCCCAGCGGAGCAGATCCGCAACCTCGTCATCGGTGATGTTCTCGCCATCGATGTTCCGCACGAGATTCTCGACCAGAACCTTCAACGAGTAGGGAAGGTGCTCGATGCCGGGAAGATCCGCGATGCGGTAGTAATCGACATTCTCATCACCAACGGTGAGCGTGGACAGCTGGTCGTCACGCAGAGTCATTCTTCTCCTCCGAATCTCATTGGATACACACGACGGGCACGCCCTGCCACAATGGCACGCGTGCCACACATAAACGATTATCCGACGCGGACGGTACAGAACCGCACGTCTATCTCATGACCGCGTGCCGAACACGGTCGATCAGCCTTTCCACCACAGGCTCAAGCCAATGGATAATCACGAATATCACGCACGACGCGGCGATGGCCACAAGCACCGCCAGCATCATCCGCCAAGCGGGGAAACGAAGCGCGAAGAACGAGGCCACGGGCTCGATGAGAATCCCGCACACGCCCGCCGCTGCGAAGAACGCCACCAAAGCGCCACGCCATGATCTCAATGGCGAGGCCACCTTCGCGAGAACCGCTATGCCCATGACGAAAAGAATCATGGCACAGCTGGATCGGAGTTCCGCAAGGTCGGACGGACGGCCGAGATCCCATCCCATGGCCGAAGGAAGGATCCATGCGGAAAGCATCACGGATAGGGCTATGGCCAATCCTCCGGGGAACGCGAATCTAATCACCCTCGTAAGGAACCCTGGGACATAACGGCGGGTATTGGGGGCCAGAGCAAGGATGAAGGCCGGAATTCCGATGGTCAGCGCGCCCACGTACGTGATATGGCGGGGAAGATAGGGGAAGGGAATCCGCGTCAGGACGACCACGAAGGCGATCAGCGAGGAATACACGGTTTTCGTCAGGAACAGCGCGGCCACGCGCTCCATGTTCGCCATCACCTGCCTCCCGCGGGCCACGACATCCGGGAGATGCGAGAAGCGCGAATCGACAAGGACCAGCTGGGCTACCGCCTTTGCCGCGGGAGCGGCGTTCCCCATGGCCACGCCCAGATCGGCCTCCTTGAGTGCCAGCGTGTCGTTAACGCCATCTCCCGTCATCGCCACGACATGGCCCGAACGGTGGAGCGCCTCGACTATCGACTTCTTCTGTTCGGGAAGCACACGCCCCAACACGTCGACATCCTCAAGGACATCCGATAATTGGGCGATGTCCGCGGGAAGCGTCCTCGCATCCATGACGCGCGGCGGCTTCTTGCCGGTGAGTCCCACACGCGCCGCGATCGATCCGACGGTCGCCGGATTGTCTCCGGATATGAGACGGCAGCGGACACCCTGCTCGCGGAACCATGCGAGGGTCGATTCCGCATCATCCCTTATGCGCTCCGAACACACGACAAGCGCCATGGGAATCGCCGTCGAGGGAAGGGCGACCTCGAATGCGCCATCAGAAGCGCTTCCGGAAGCCACCACGGATGAGCCATCGGTCGACCGAACGACCAACAGAACACGGTCGCCACCGGCGGCCAGCCCGTCGACCTCCTCGGAAACATCCGCGTACGCGCCGTGCAGCGCGGAAAGAATAACCTCCGGCGCCCCGAGAAACCACGTGCCGTCACCATTGACGACGGAGCTCCATTTGCGGCCCGAGGAAAAGGGCACACGAGACAGCACATCTCCGGCGCCGACGCCCTCATTCGACAACGCCGACACGATCGCCTGGCCCGTTGCGTTGGGATTCTCCTCGTTCGCGAGGTCGAACACCGCCTGACGGACATCATCGCCGACACGTCCGTCCCCTATCGCGACAAGATTCCTCATCGTGATCGTGCCGTCGGTTATGGTGCCGGTCTTGTCCAGATTAAGGCAATCCACACGGGCCAGGGTCTCCACCGATTCCAACTCCTGAACCAGGGTTTTCTCGCGAGCCAGACGCATCGCTGCTATTGCGAAGTTCAACGACACGAGGAGGACCAGCCCCTCAGGGATCATCCCCACCACGCCGGCAACGGAGGACACCACCGCCGAACGCCACTGCCCGGTGTCGACCGCATTCTCCCATCCGCCCACGGCCTTGATCTGCGACCACGCGAGAAGAGCGCACAACGGAATCACGACGATGGTCATATATCGGAGGATCGTGTTGATTCCCCGACTCAGATCGGACACCGTCCGCCGGTACACCTTGGCTTGGGCGGTCAATTTCGCCGCGTAGCCATCCTCGCCGACCGCGGTGACGCGGGTGAGTGCGATGCCAGAGACCGCGGCGGAACCCGAATAGACCGGATCGCCCTCAGTCTTGCGCACGGTTCTCGACTCGCCGGTGAGCATGGACTCGTCAAGCTCCAGACCCCAGGATCTGACGACGACGGCATCGGCGGGGACCTGATCCCCCGAGCGAATCCACAGAAGATCATCCAACACGATTCCGTCATGTGACACGGTGGTGTCGTGCCCATCACGCCTGACGACGAAGTCGGCGGCGACGAGAATCGACAGCCGATCCAGCGTGCGTTTGGACTTCGTCTCCACGATTATGCCTATTCCCGTGTTGACGATGATGACAACCCCGAACACCGCGTCCTTCCATGACCCGGCGATGAGCACAAGAACCATCGCCGTGAGAATGATCGCGTTGAACAGCGTGAACACGTTGGAGCGGACGATGTCCGCGAAGGAGCGCGAGGTCGTGTCCCTCACGTGGTTGATGAGCCCCTTTTCACGGCGTTCCTCCACATCGCGGGCCGACAGTCCCCCGTCATCGACCCGCGGAAAATCCTCTCGCACATTCCGTGGCACGTCCTGCAACGCCCCAGCATCCGTGGATGTCATATTCTTCATACGCTCATTCCTCCACCAACACCGCCATACGGCCTCCAGCCGACCTGTTGTTCGCCACGTCATCCACAGCCTGGGCCAAAGTCGATGTGGCTGTGGACCTGACAACCGCGTCCACCGCTACCAATGAGCCGTCGGTGGGCATGGAGGACGCATCGACGGCCACGACCGGAACCCCTGAGGACCTGGCGTATTCGAGCGTCGACGTCCATCCCGATCGATCCCGTCCGAAATCCATCCCCATAATGACCACGACGCTCACATCCCTGTCCGCGTAATCGCGAACTGCGGAAAGACGGGAGGCATGCGGAGTCGAGGTGCCGCTGGCGTTCGAATACGCCGTCCGCATGTCATGGTCATCCAGCTGATCCACGACGCGCGAGTCAAGGGCCGTGGTGGTCTCGGATCCCACGACTCCAACCATCAGATCACCATCATCGATGCTGTCATGCGCGACCGTATCTCCAGCCACTCCGACGGCCCGCGACGACTCGGCGCATCCGGACACTCCCAACGCGACCGTGATCACGGCGAGAAGGGACAACAGACGACGAAGAAACGGGGCGCACCCGCACCTCGCGCTCCCCGCGATCATGATCGGGTCGAACGGCGGAAGGCGACGATCGTCTCCACGTGATGCGTCATGGGATAGGCATCAAAGGCCTGTATCGACGTCGGATCATATCCCAACGAGACAAGTGTCGCGGTGTCACGGGCCAGACTGGCGGGATCGCAGGAGACATAGATGACGTTACGGGCTCCACGATTCGCGATGGCTCGGCATACCCGGGCGCCCGCACCGGCACGTGGCGGATCAAGGACGACGACGTCAGGCTGCCCCTGTCCATCAGGAAGCCCCGCAAGAACCTTCGCGACGTCCCCGGATCGGACGTCCGTCTGATCGGCCCCGGCACGATGGAGATTGCGTCTCGCGGATTTCACCGCGGTCTTCGACCCCTCGACGCTGAGAACACGAACATCCGACCCCAACGTGAGCGAAAGCGGAACTGTGAAAAGCCCGGAACCCGAGTAGAGATCCCAAACCTCGGCATTATCGCGTCCATCCAAGGCGTCCAAAGCCCTATCGCGCACATACGACGTGAAAACGGCGGGAGCGGCCCGATGAACCTGCCAGAAGCCCCGTGACGCGACTTCATAGCGGAACGTATGCCCCGCGACGCGCACCTTCTCGTGCACGGTCTCCGTTCCGGACACCACCGTCCCGTCCACAAGAACCGCATGGTCATGCAGAACCCCATCGTCCTCCAGGGGTTCCGGCGCCACCACGCGAATCGAGGCTCCCGGAGTCCATCCGCCACGCCACACCCCGGCGTCCTCGGCCGCTGCGAGAACCGCTTCCGTCGCCAGGGGCATATCCTCCACCGGCACGCGCTCATGAGTTCCTCTGCGGCGCATGGACGCCCGACCCTCGTCATCGGCGACCAATTCCATCCGAGTGCGCCAGTGGAGTCCTCCACGCTTGTCATCGCCAGGCATGGACCTGATGGCCACGTCCGGACAGTCGATATGTCCCAGCCTACGCATCTGCTCAGCCACGATCGCGGCCTTCCAACGCAACTGTCCGGGACGCGCGACATGGACGAGGTCGGCTCCCCCGACCCCACCTCCGGAGGACAACGGGCCAGCTAGCGGCCACGCGGGATCGCATCGATCCCCACTCGCCTCACGGACACCGACGACCTCGCCTGTCCAGAACCGCCCATCCCTATCATGCGGCTCGTCAAGCTCGATGTCGACCAACTCGCCGGGAAGCGCGAACCTGACAAACACCACTCGCCCATCGATATGGGCGACGCATCGTCCCTGATCGGCGAACCTCTCAATACGCACGGTCGCTCTCATGGAGACCTCCTTAACGTCAACGTCCTTCTTCGTGATCCGACAAACGGCTGCGGTGCAGCGGCGTCGCGATGAGCAGATAGGACACCCATATCGCGAGGGACCAGAAAGGAATGCCCATAATCAACCGGGCCGTTCCCAACCACCCCACCAGGTCGGCAAAATACAACGGAACCTGCACGGCTAGACGAAGCGTGAAAACACCTATCCACAACACCGTCACCCACATGTAGGCGCGCCGGAGCGGGACATCGTCCAGCCACGACCGCAGCCACCCCCGATAGTCACCGGTCGGAAGCGCCCGTATGGCCTCGACCAGCACTCCCACGGCCGGAACGCGAACCATCAACGACAACGACAGAACCACCACATACACGGCGTTTGTGATGAATCCGAGCATGTAGTAGTTCCGCGCGTCGTTGCTTCTCCACGCCCACACAAGGCATATGGCCACCGACACCAAACCACCGATCGCACCCCACACGGACTGGCGCTGCGCGAGCCTGGCCACGACCTGGACGACGGACACGGCCGCCGACACGACGACAGTCAGCATCAGGTCCGACGTGACGACGAAAAGAACGACGAAAAGAAACCCGGGAAGAACCGATTCCACAACACCACGCGGACCGCCTATGGCATCAACAACGGAGAAATCGTCATCCGCATGGGCCAAAGCGGACAATCCGGTATGACGATCCTCTCTCGACATGGCGGAAATCCGTCAACGAACTTCGGAGAACATCGGCCCACGAGACAGGGTCGACTTCACTTCGGTCTGCTGGTCGGAGTTGAACGGCCCCTTCGGCTTGCCAGGAACCGCTGTGGAATCATTCTTGCCGGATTCGGGCTCGCCCTCGGCCTCGGATTCCTCGTCCTCATCCTTCCCGCGCTGCTGAGGAGTCAATGGGGCGTGCATGGGAATGAGGTCGCGTGGCGCCAACGGCTCATCCCCGCGGGCCACGATAATCGACGAGAAGAAGCGGTTGAGGACATCGGACTCATCATTATCCTGTGTGGCGGCCGGTCCTGAGAAGATGCCACGAAGCATCCAACGTGGACCGTCCACACCCACAATGCGCGTATGCAGCACACGTCCGGACTTGTCCTTGACGGGAAGCCTGACCTCCATGCCAAAAACGCCTTCGGCCTCACTCGACTGCTGATTTCCCTGAAGAAGATCGTCACGCACATCATCCCACAGGCCCAGGGTCTTTGGCGCTGCGAAAGGCTCGATCTCAAGACTCGACCGGCCATAGCTCACAATGCATCCCACGACCTGCTGCGAGGCCCTGTTCGCCTTCACACGCAGCTCCATGCCCGGAACCACTGGCAGCAGATACGCTCCAAGATCGACATAGTCCTCATCGTCGGGCACGTTCTCATCATCGACATCCCACGGGCCGAAGACATCACCACGGTCCAGATACTCGTCGACCTTCACCGTCGGATGGTCAGCGACATCCTCATCATCCTCGGAATCCAGGAAGTCGGAATCCTCCTCCTGCGATTCGGAGGTCTCAAGATCGGAACCCTCCGGCTCCTGATCCTTCTTCTTGCCAAACTTCCACAATCCCATGATTCCTCGTTTCCGCAGTACTCAATCGTCACAAGCCTAGCACCCGACCATGCGCGCGCCGTCCAGAATTAGCGGCGCACGAGGGTGCGTCGACCTCAAACCTCGTATGCCACGCTCAGCGGCGCATGGTCCGACCAACGTGAGTCATAAGACGGAGCCTTGTCGATGGTGAATCCGCGAGCCGTCTCGGCGAGCTCGGGGGTGGCGAACTGATAGTCGATCCGCCAGCCGACGTTGTTGTCGAAAGCCCTTCCCCTCTGGCTCCACCACGTGTATGGTCCTTGGATGTCCCCGGCAAGATCGCGCATGACGTCGACAAAGCCGTAGTCCCGTATCCAGGAGTCGACATAGCGGCGTTCCTCGGGCAGGAAACCGGCATGCTTCTCATTCGCCTTGGCGTTCTTGATGTCCAATGGAGTGTGGGCGATGTTGAAGTCGCCACACAGAACACACTGGTTTCCACCCGACGCCGCATCGTCGCGCAATTGCCCCAGACGCACAAGCATCGTATCGAGGAAACGATACTTCTGGGCCATCTTCACCGGATCGTCCGTGTTGCCTGCATGCACGTAGACACACACGACGGTGATGGTGTAGCCCTGCGGCGTCCGGACGTCCATCTCAATCCAGCGGCCCGAGTCCACATCCTCTGACAGCCCCGGAAGGCCGTAGCGCCGGCCGACGACCGGAAGGGACGAGAGGATTCCCACCCCCGCACGTCCTTTGACGCGGCAGACCTCGTTCATTGATTCCAGCCGGTCGGTGGATGCGATCCTGCCGGCCTCCACATACGACTCCGACAGGGAGCCCACGATTCTGTCCACGTCGCTCTGTGGAGCCCTGACCTCCTGCATGCACCACAGGTCGGGGGCGTGGGATGACGCCCAGCCGGCGATGCCTTTGCGCTCGGCGGCCCGGAGACCATTCACATTCGACGTGGTGATCGTGATGGACATCAGTCGACCCCCAGACGAAGCCCGCCACCCGGGATAGCCTCAAGCAGATCCTGCGTGTAGTTCTTTTGGGGATGGTCGAAAACCTCATCCGTCGTTGCGTGCTCGACAAGACGGCCATGCTGCATGACGACGACCTCATCGGCGATCTGCCGGACGACGGCCAAATCATGGGTGATGAAAAGGTAGCTCAGGCCTCTCTCCGCCTGCAGGTCGTTAAGCAGATGAAGAACCTGGTCCTGCACGAGCACGTCGAGCGCCGACACGGCCTCATCGCATACGATCACGTCGGGATCGAGCGCCATCGCCCTGGCGATCGCTATGCGCTGGCGCTGTCCCCCCGACAGCTCATTGGGGTATCGACCCATCACACTCTGAGGCAGCTTCACAAGGTCGAGAAGCTCTCGAACACGCGCGACTCGGCTTTTCCTGTTGCCGATGTGATGAATCCGCAGAGGCTCTTCGATGGAGCGGTAGATGGAATACATGGGGTCCAACGACCCATAGGGGTTCTGGAACACGGGCTGGACGTGGCGCCGGAAGTTCAGCAGCTCCTTCGAAGACATCTCGCTGATGTTCCGCCCCTCGTACGTGACGGTTCCCGCCGTCGGGTCAAGCAGACGCAGCACCATGTTCGCCACCGTGGACTTGCCCGATCCGGACTCCCCCACAATTGCCAGAGTCGTCCCCCTCTTCAGAGAGAACGATACGTCGTCAACCGCCTTGAACATCTCCTTGCGACGGGGAAGGCGGAACTCCTTCGTCAGATTTCTGACAGTGATGATGTCCTCGCTGCGTTCGAGAACCGACTCATCCTTGGTGTGATGCTCAAGCAGGGCACTGGCATCCCGTCCCTGATGGCGCGCGGATATGATGCGCTGCGATGCGAGCGACGGGGCCGCAGCGACCAACCGCCGGGTATAGGGATGCTGTGGATGCTGAAGAACCTCCAATGATGGCCCCGACTCCACGACCTGACCGTGGTACATCACGACGATGTGCTGCGCGCGCTCGGCCGCGAGTCCCAGATCGTGGGTGATGAAAAGAACGGCCGTGCCCAGCGAATCCGTCAATGAGTGGAGATGGTCAAGGATCCTTTTCTGCACGGTGACGTCCAGAGCGGATGTCGGCTCATCCGCGATGAGCAGATCGGGCCTGCAGGCCAGCCCCATCGCGATCAGAGCCCTCTGGCGCATACCTCCGGAGAACTCGTGGGGAAACTGCCGGGCCCTTGTGGCCGCATCAGGCAGTCCGGCCTCGTCCAGCAACCCCGCGATGCGGTCATCCATCGACGATCCCGTCACATGCGCGCGGGCTATCTCCCAGGAACGATCGTCGTCGACGCCGGCCTTGATCATGTCGTCCGCGACGCGCCAACGCGTCTGCGATCCCGGAACCCACTGCTCCCTGAAACGGGACATGGCGGTTTCGACATCATCCGCGTCCGGCCTGACGCGCCTCAACTCCGCCTCGGCAGCCTTCAGCAGACCCGGAAGATCCTTGGAACCAACGAAGGTCTCATCGCCCTCGCCGCGGATGGTGACCTCGTCCCCGGCCAACGCTCGAGCCAGTTCGGAACGCTTCTCATGCGACACGTCCATGTTGTTGGCTTTGAGAGCCTCCCCGACCTGCGTTCCGATACGCCATACGGGGTTGAGATTGCTCATGGGGTCCTGCGGAACGAGGCCCATGCCGGCTCCTCGTATCGTCTTGTAGGCCTTGTCCCCCATGCCAACCAGCTCGTGGCCCTCGAATTGGATCGAGCCGCCGACCACATGCCCAGTTCCCGGAAGAAGCCCGAGAACAGCCATCGCTGATGTCGACTTGCCCGATCCCGATTCGCCGACAATGGCAACCCACTGCCCTGGATACACGCTGAACGACGCCCCCTGCACAGCATGGACCGCGTGCCCTCCATCGCTGGTGAAATCGACCTTCAGGTCTTTGACATTGAGCAGGGGCCCATTGCGCAGCTGCATCTCCTCAAGCCGCTGTACGGCATCCATTCCTTCCATCGTGTGGTCCTCTCCGATCATTCAGTTCTGCTCTTGGGATCCAGCGCGTCCTTCACGGCGTCGCCCATCATGATGAAGGCGAGAACCGTGATGGCAAGGGCTGCCGATGGATAGAAAAGCACGGATGGATTCGTTCGCAGCATGGACTGCGCGTTGGAGATGTCCCCTCCCCAGCTGACAGTCGTCGTCGGGAGCCCTATTCCCAGGAAGCTCAGTGTGGCCTCAAGAACGATGTAGGTGCCCAACGATGTGGTTCCCACCACGATGATGGGCGCAAGGGAGTTGGGGATGATGTGGCGCATGAGATTGCGAAGCGGCGTGGATCCCAGCGCCGTCGAAGCCGTGTTGAACTCGAGGTTCTTGGCCTCCATCACGGCCCCACGCGCTATGCGCGCGGTCGACACCCAGCCGAAAAGAACCATGACGAGGATGATCTTCCAGATGGAGCCGTTGGTGCGGAACATCTGAAGAACCACAATCGCACCAAGAAGAATCGGAAGCGCCAGGAAGATATCCGTCAGCCGGCTGAGGACGGCGTCAACCCATCCTCCGAAGAACCCGGCGACGGCGCCGATCAGTGATCCGAGCAGAACGACGAGAAGTGTGGCAAGGATTCCGACGCTCAATGACGTGCGAGTTCCGTACACGACGCGCGTATAGACATCACAGCCCTGGAGGTCGAATCCGAAAGGATGCCCGGCCGAGCCGGAATCCAACGAGTTGTTCAGATTGCAGTAATTCGGGTTCTGGCTGGTGAACAATCCAGGGAACAGCGCCACCACAAGAATAAGGAGAATCAGGACTCCGGAGATGATGAACATCGGATTGCGCCGCAGAATCTTCCATGCGGAGGTCCACATATTCGTGGCGGGCGCGGACTCGTCGATCGAATCGACATCTCGTAGCGGGGTCTTGTCCACAGGAGCGACGTAACGCTCCTGTCCCGGAAGTGCACGGGATGAGGCGAAGGGCATGGCGTCCGGCTCCAATCCATCGGTCATATCGTTCTTGTCAGTCATGTGGATGCGTCCCTCCGGTCACGCGTAGCGGATGCGCGGGTCTAGGGCCGCGTAGAGCATGTCGACGATGAGATTGGATACGACGAAAACAAGCATCAGCAGGGTGACAATGGAGACGACCATATTGCTCTCTCCCTTGAGGATGCTCTGGTATGTGAGGAATCCAATGCCGTGGATGTTGAATATGGTCTCCGTGATCATGGCCCCACTCATAAGCGCGCCGAGATCCTGTCCGAGATAGGTGACGACGGGTATGAGCGAATTGCGCAGAACATGGCGAAGCATGACCGACGCGTTGCTCATCCCCTTAGCACGGGCGGTTCGCACGTAGTCCAGTGCGATGTTGGATGAGATCTCCGAACGGGTCAGACGAATGATGTAGGCCATCGACACCGATCCCAGAACCATCGCCGGCATCAACAGGTCGAGGAATCCGGGGTCCGATCCCACGGTGACGGGAAGGATGCGCCACTTGACGCCGAAAAGGTATTGTCCGACAAAGCCTGTGACGAAAGTCGGAACGGAGATGAGGAGAAGAGAGACGACAAGAATCACGCTGTCGTACCATGTGCCCTTTTTGAATCCCGCGATGATGCCGAAGACCACGCCGAAGATCGCCTCGAACACGAACGCCATCACCGCCAACTTGATCGTGACGGGGAACGCCTGACCGATCTGCGATGTGATCGACTGCCCGGAGAACGTCTGGCCAAAGTTGAGGGTCAACGCGTTGCGCAGGAAAAGGAGGTACTGAATAATGAATGGTTTGTCCAGATTATATTCAGAGCGGATCTGGGCCGCCACAGCCTCGTTGACCGGCTTGTCGCCGAACATCGCCTTCACCGGATCCCCCGGAAGCGCGAAAACCAGGGCGTACACCAGCAACGTCGTGCCGAGTACGACGGGGATCATCTGCAGAATCCTGCGCAGAAGATACTTTCCCACCGATCACTCCTTTGTTCTGATCATCCTTGCCGCAAGCAGCGCCGTGAAGCGAACGCCGACACATCGACACACGTCTCGTCAGTCTACCCCCAGCTTGACACCGGCGGCGTGTGAAACCGGCTCCGGCCGGGAAGAGGACCTTCCCGGCCGGAGCCGGTTTCACATCGCTGGAGTCACTTGGTCATGTTCTCGTAGACAGGCAGATTCTGCCAATTCATCTCGAAGCCCTTGACGCCGGTGGCCGCCACACCGGAGGCGTTGCTGTAGTACAGCGGGATCGACGGCAGGTCGTTGAGGAGGATCTCCTGGGCCTGCTGGTAGATCTTGTTGGCCTCCGCGGTGGTAGTGGCCGCGTACGCCTTCGTCATAAGGGCGTCGAACTTGGAGTTCTTGTAATCGCCATCGTTCGAGCCGTTTCCATCCGCAGCCGCGGAATCGTAAAGCTGGAAGAGGTAGTTCTCAGCCGACGGATAGTCGGGCTGCCATCCTGTGCGGAAGGCGCCGGTCATCTTGCGGCTCGTGATGTCATCCCGGAATTCCTGGAAGGTGGGGATGGGGTTGGTCGCGGCCTTGATTCCGAGGGTGTTCTTCAGCTGGTTCACGACCGCATCATAGATCGACTTCGCACCGCCATCGGCGTTGTAGGAGAAGGTGAGGGTGCCGTCATACTTCGAGATGGCGTCGGCCTCAGCCCACAGCTTCTTGGCCTTGGCCGCGTTGTACTTCAGGTTGTCGACGCCCTTGATTGTGCTCGAATAGCCCGGGGTCAGCGGCGAGGTGAAGTCCACAGCTGGGGTTCCGATGCCGTTGAGCACCTTGGACGTTATCGCCTTGCGGTTAATCGCCATGGAGATGGCCTGACGACGCAGACGGCCCTCCTTGGTGTCGGTTTTGAAGTGGGCGAGGTTCGAGGGGATGGTGAAGGTCTGGATGACGGATCCGGACTTGTTGTACGCCTGGACCGACGAGTCCTTCTGGAAGGTTTTGGTTGCGGACGACGGGACCGTCTCCATCACGTCGAGGTTGCCGGCCTGAATGTCGGCGTAGGCCGCCTGGTCGTTGGTGTAGATCTTGAAGGTCACGCCGTCGTTCTTAGCGACGGTGTTGCCCTTGTAGCTTGGGTTCTTGACAAGCTTGATCTCACTGTTGTGCGTCCAGCTCTGGAACTTGTAGGGACCGTTGCCGACGGGCTTCTCACCGAAAGCCTTGGGATTCTTGTAGAAGGACTCGGGAAGCGGAGCGAAGGCGAGGTAGCCGACCTTGATCGGGAAGGTCGCGTCGGGCTGCGACAGCGTCACGATGAACTCGGTGTCGTTGACGACCTTGAGTCCGGACAGCTGCTCGGTGCCCTTGAGGCTTTTCGTGTTCTGCAGAGCCGCATAGCCCTTGATCGTCGAGAAGAAGGAGGCCGCCAGCTGAGCGTTCTTCGCGTTCGCCGTGTAGCTCCACGCCTTGGTGAAGGATGTGGCCGTCACCGCGGTTCCGTCCGTGAACTTCCACCCGCTTTTGAGCTTGATCGTGTACTGCGACGCGTCGGAGTTCGGCGTGATGGACTTGGCAACCTCGTTGCTGGCGTTGCCCTCGGCGTCGAATGACACCAGACGGGCGAACAGGAGGTCGCCGGGCTTGACGCCGCCGGTCTCGTTCGTGTTGCCTGGAATCAGGGTGTTCTGCGGTTCGGACGCGTATGCGGTGATGATGTCCTTGCCGCTGCTCGTCGTGGAGCTCGACGACGATCCGCAGCCGCTGAGCGCCACCGCCATGGCGCAGAACGCCGCGGCCGCCGCGAGCATCTTTCGTGTGCTCATAATGGTACTTCCTTCTCTCTTCTTCTCCGTGGCGGAATCACCCGCCATAACAGGAGGGGATCGACGCGCATGACGCCGATCCCCATCGATCTCGTTTATCATACGCACTCTGAAGAAGACAGTCGTGTTGTCTGGCAAGATTCTGAATATATTCGTCAGAAACACTTCAATCATCGCTTCTTCTTTTGGTTTTGGTCTACTTAGGCGCAGTATTTCCTTGTTTTCGCCATGCGAATACCCTGACAAGCAACGGCGCGGCAGACTGGCGATTGTTACAGGAATGTATCCAGACGGCAGCGAATGTTTCCATTCCGTTAATAACTCAACCCGATTTTGCCCACCCGGTCAAGCTCCGTTATGCGTCGTGGCCCGCCAACGCTCTCAAGCCCGAGGAAAAGCCTGGTCATAGCGTTTTCTCATGGTCTCCACGGTGACATGCGTGTAACGCTGCGTCGTGGCGAGCGAGGAGTGTCCCAGCATCTCCTGCACCTCGCGAAGATCCGCGCCACCGTCCAACATATGCGTCGCCGCGCTGTGCCTCAAAGCGTGCGGGCCGATATCGGGCACCCCGGCCTCGCGCGCCTGACGATGGACGACGCTTCGAACCACACGCTGATCAATCCTGCCGCCACGGGCACCCAGAAACACCGCCCGGACGCCCTCCCCCAATCGACCGGATCCCGTCAGAACGCCGCTTCTCCCCTCGTCCAGCCATACCCCCAAAGCCTTGTCCGCGGGAGCCCCGAAAGGCACGACGCGCTGCTTCCCGCCCTTGCCATGAATCCGGACCAGCCTCTGTCCTCCGTCGACATCTTCGACGTCCATCCCCACCAGTTCGGATACGCGCATGCCGGTTCCATACAGCATCTCGACGATTGCCGCATCTCTCAGAGCCAGGAAACGCGCCATGCGGGACGGCCCGTTCCTCCGCCCGCTATCGGTGGAATCCGTAACGTCCGCGTCATCATCCACGCGGATGGACGAGTTGCCGTCGACAGCGCCATCCTGATCGCCGCTACGGGAGAGCGCGTCCGCCGACCTCATCATGTCCCTGGCCTGCGCCTGCGTGAGGATGACCGGAAGCGTGACATGCGCCTTGGGCGTCATCAGAGAGCGCGCGGGATCGGAGGGGATGAGCGAGCGATCGGTCAGCCAGGCGAAGAAACCCCGAACCGCCACGACACGACGGGCCATGGTGGATCTGGCGTGGCGTGGCGAATCCGCCACAAGCCACCCACGCAGATCATCGATGCCAACATCCGACAGCCGTCGGACGCCCACGAAGTCAAGATGCCGAAGGCAGGCCGACACGTCATCGTCATACGCCCGCAAGGTCCGAGGTCTGAGTCCGCGGTTCCCCGCGCAATAATCCATATACGCCTGCAGCTCCCGCTCACCGATCATGATCCCACCTCGCGCGTCAACCCACGATATCCGGCACAGCCGCCACACCCATTCAACGCCTCCACATTACATAGCGCAACGGGCTGGGACACAGGAACGCCTGTTCACACACCCTATACAACCACACCCTATACAAGGCGGCAGCCCGTTGTCTAGTTAGAAGTGCAACACCGTTGTTGGCTGGGTTAACTCTAGCAGTTCGTCGGTGAACGCTTCGGCTGGTGTGCGGCAGTCGAGGATTCTCATGGGTCGGTTGTTGATCTCGTTGACGATCATCTGGATCTCGTCGTTCATGTCCATGGTGATCGGGGTGCCTTTGGGTAGGTAGCGGCGGATCATGCCGTTCCTGTCCTCGTTGCCTCCGCGCCGCCAGGAGCCGTAGGGGCCGGCGAAGTAGGTGAGCATGCCCAGGGACTCGACGAGCGCGCAGTGCGCGGCGAACTCGCTGCCGTTGTCCATCGTCACGCTGACCCGCGCCTGTTGGGGCAGGCCGCGGAACAGGGCGTGCTGGGCCTTGAGTGTGTTGGCCGAGGTCTTGTCGGCGATGAGCATGGCCTTCGGATACCGGGTTCTGCGTTCGACCTCGGTGTGCAGGTGGCAGCCCACGCCGATGACGCTGTCGGCCTCCCAATGGCCGAACTCCTCACGTGACTCAATGCTCCTGGCCCGGCCACGTAATAGCGGCCCGTCCACGGCCCCGTCTTCAAACGCCGGGGCCGGTAGGGCCGGTACGATTCGTTCTGGTTGGACGGGAACCACGTGTTGCGTTTGATCTCACGGCTCACGCTCGAAGGACTCCTGGAAAGCATCGCGGCTATCGTCCGGATCGGGGCGCCGTTGCCGACCTCGATCTGGATGACCTGCCTTTCCTCCTCGCCGATATGCGAATACACTTGACCCACGGGTGCAACACCTCTCTTCAACGGACATCTAGACAATCTCCAACTCTAGAAGGTGTTGCACTTGCATCTAGACAACAGG
>NZ_CASEXV010000091.1 GCF_949292005.1 uncultured Bifidobacterium sp.
CCCATCCTCGAGGCGTTGGACATCGTCGGATCGACATCCGGGAACTATGTGGTCGAGACGGCGTGCACGAAAGTGTCGGACGAGGTCGAAAAAGGCCGCAGGCTGTCCGACGCGATGGCCGGTCAGCCCGTGTTCCCCGGAATGATGGTCCAGATGGTCGTCAGCGGCGAGGATTCGGGAGCCATCGACCAGATGCTCGACAAGGCGGGAATCTCCTTCGATGAGGAGGCGCAGACCACCGCCAAGCAGCTCACGTCATTGCTCGAGCCACTTATGATCGTCGTTCTGGGCGCCGTGGTCGGTTTCATGGTCGTCGCCCTGTACATGCCCATGTTCTCCATGTTCAACGCCATCGACAGTCTGTCGTCATGACAACCAGAATCGATTCACCACAGACGCAGGAGGAAGCACGATGAAGGATTCCCTGTTGTGGAAGTATGTGGACGCCCATGTGGGACGGCGCATCCGGGCCCGATGGTCCGCTGGCGGTGAGACCGGCGCGGCCATGGTCGTGGCCATCATGTTCGTTCTTCTCGCCGCGATGATCTCCCTGATCCTGCTCGCCACCATCGCTGGACAGGCCATGCCCTATGTCACCAGCTCCAGAAACTCGCAGGCGGGCTATGCGGCCGACTCCGGTCTGCAATCGGCGCTGAGCTTCTTCCATGAGGCCGAGAGCAGCTCCACCGTCAGCAAACTCGCGGGCACCGACTCCACCACCTCCACCTCATACCGTACGCATGAAAACAGCGTGGTGGCGGAAGGCACGCTGGGAGTGGGTTCCGACTACACCATCACCATCACCTATTATTCGGCGCTTCCGGGAACCTCGGGTTCCGTTGTCATATCACCTAGTAGCCTCACAACGACCATGCCCGCATACGCGAAGGTGGAGGTGACGGGGAAGTCCGTTTCCAACGTCACGCGCACCGTCACGGCGATATACAAATTCGGATCGACCAGCACCTCGGGGAATCTCAAAGCAGCAAGCAGACTTGGGATGGGATTTTATGCTGTGGCTCCATACTCCAATCTCAAAAGTCAACCGGTGTGGATGAACATCTACAGCGGATCACCCAGCATGTATGACACGGCCGATGGCAGCAAAACGTACGATTCCGCTAATGGAAAGGATGCCACCGGGGTTGTCTATTACATGCGTTCCGGAGGTAGTGCGGATGTGAGCGGTTATTATTCGGATCTCATGAGCAACACGACTATCATGAATCCCGCCAATCAGACGTGCATGGTGGCCACCACCGTCACCACCACCGTCACCAAAGAAATTAACGAGATGCTTGACGTGACAAAGACGCCCCAAGCAGGATCCCCGATCATGATTCTTCCCGTTGCTGCCTATAAGGCGGGTACCACGAACACCTACGTGTACAGCGAACAGTGCAAATCCACAGGCACGTATCAGAATCTCAACAATTGGATCTATGACACGGACGGGAGCATCCGCCTGGCGTCCGAGCCCACTCTCTGCGTTACTGGTGCGGATCTTACGCACACCGGAGGCGGCACCACTGTCGCCACCCTCCAGGAATGTGGTAATTCGTATGGTCCCAACGAGTCGTCGAGCACCGTCGCCAGCAATGTCAGCACCTACACCTCTTACCATACTTATGGATCATATGGTGGTGAGCAGAGCGACTATTACACGGACACGGACAAGAAGGCTCAGAAGGCCGAAAAGGCCGATCCGGACAGCCTGTTGAACAAATTCCAGAAATGGGGCTTCTACAACGGTTTCGTGAATGCCGGTTACTACAACGACATCACCAGCAGCTCCGTCTCCGCCGAAGCCAAGACCTATGATTCCTCCCTACCGGAATCCCAAGGGTATTCCGTAGGTGGAATCCAGCAGACCGGCGGCGCGACCAAATTCCAGGTCTTGGAGGCATCCGTCGAGATCAATCCCGGGACGGAACTCAAGAATGGTGTGAGCGCAGGTCATTTCGCATCGAACATCTACAGCGTGAATTACGCAGCCCATTATCTAATGGCATCCCGATGGAACACATCACTGTCCGATGTCTCCGCATGGTTCACTCCAGGCAGCGACATGCAGGACGCGACCGCCTCCTTCGGACAGGCGGGAGAGGCAGGACATGCCACTAATCAGCTGGTGAACTCGGCCTCCGGTTTCTGCACCACCGCCCAGGGCACGACCAACGGCTCCCACGTCTACGGCATGACCTGCAAGGTCGGAGGAGGAACGTTCAATCCCTTCTGCTACAGCGAACATTTGAAAACAGGCAATGCTGGGACATCAACAAGCACGTCGTATTGCGAGTCGGCCGACAACACGGAGTGGAAGTCGGATTCCGTCGAATACACCGAAGACACCTCGTCCGATGGCCACGGCGTTTCGACCCAGCTGCGGACGTCCACCAGCGGCACATACACCGCCAAGTCGGGGATGATGTACTACGGATTCGACAGTTTCGGCCGATTGACGCTCGTGTCCGACGATACCAAAGCGGCCACCTTCACACGCTACAACGCCAAGACCAGCGACTTGACAAAGGCCGGGACCTTCCAGAAGGACGGCAAGTGCCTCACCGAGATATCCCCGGGGGACAAGGTGAGTGGCAAGTCTGTGTACTCCGGCGACGGCCATTCCTACATCACGCTGGAGACGTGCGGTGCCACGACGGATTATCGAGGGCGCAAGATCAACTCCCAGGTATGGAACGCGACGGTCTTCACCGACTCCGACACGTGGGGGCCAGGCCGCACCATCATCTCATCCTCCGGATCATCCGGATCCTACCTCATCACCACGGAGGGGGATTGAGCATGGCATGGACCTCGACGGCCGCCGTCACGCTTGCCGCGTCGCTGATCATCGGACTCGTGTTCGGCTCATTCCTCAACGTGGTCATCTGGCGTGTCCCCAACGCCATGAGTCTGGTCGAACCACGGCGAAGCATATGCCCGCGATGCCGATGCCAGATCGCCTGGTACGACAACATTCCCCTCATCTCCTTCATGGTCCTCAACGGGCGCTGCCGCAACTGCCATGAGCCGATATCGGCGCGGTACCCACTGGTCGAGGCGCTCGGAGGATTGGCGTGCGTGGCGGTGACCGGAGGGTGGCTCGCCGGGCTGTACACGGCCTGGATCCTTCCGGAGCTCTACGTCCTCGCCCTGGCGTCCATAGCCATAGCGGCCATCGACCTGGACCATCAGCTCATCCTCAACGTCATCGTCTACCCGCTCGCCATCGTCACGCTTGCGCTCCTGACGATCGCATCCGCAGGCACCGGCGAATGGCATCGACTCGTGCGTGCGCTCATATCCGCCGTCGTCCTCGCCGCCTTCTACCTTCTTCTCGGAATCATCTGGAAAGGCGGCATGGGGATGGGGGACGTGAAACTCTCCGCGCTGCTCGGCCTCGTGCTCGGATGGCTGGGAATCGCGCAGTTGATCACCGGAGCGTTCGCGGCGTTCCTCATCGGCGGCGTCATCGCCGTGGTGGAGCTCGCCAAAGGCCGCGTGAAACTCAAAGGGGGAATCCCCTTCGGGCCATCGATGGTGGCGGGGGCGTGGCTGGGAATCTTCGCCGGCGCCGCCATCGCCGAATGGTATCTGAACCTGGCGGGTTTGGCATGAGAGTCATGCGTGGAACGTCGGGAAGAACAGGAACACAACAGACAGGAACACAACAGGGGGAGGGGTTATGAAACCCATCGTGGCATTGGCGCTGAACAATGACGCCATACGTGC
>NZ_CASEXV010000092.1 GCF_949292005.1 uncultured Bifidobacterium sp.
ACGGATTGCCCGATAATCTGTCCGATGCCGGCATGTGAAACGCGGCGTTCAAACGGATGTAATGAAATTGGAATTTCAGAACTCATTGAACGAAACAAACATTTCAGTTAATTGATGGGCCGTTGAATTCATCTATTCGCAAGCTCTGTGGTGGTTTGGCGGAGGCTTGGCATTGTCGGAAGGCATACAAGGAACGAGGAGGACGCAATGACTGCGATGGACGCCGCTGTGGACGCGGGAAGAGAAGCTCCCCGAGACGATGGGCCGCGTGAGGACGATGCGACCGGGGAGGTGATTATCAAGGATTCCTATGATCCCCGTCTGGCCAATTCCGATCTTGCTCCCTTAAGGAAACAGACATGGTCGTGGTACAACATCTTCGCGTTCTGGATGTCGGATGTGCACTCCGTGGGAGGCTATGTCACCGCGGGCAGTCTGTTCGCTTTGGGCATCGCCAGTTGGCAGGTGCTCGTGGCGCTTCTTGTGGGAATCGTCATCGTCCAGCTTCTCGTCAATCTGGTGGCCAAGCCAAGTCAGCGCATGGGGGTTCCGTTCCCTGTGACGACGCGGTTTGTGTTCGGGGTCAAGGGTGCGAACATCCCGGCCATCATCCGAGGGATCATCGCGGTGGCGTGGTATGGAGTCCAGACGTTTCTCGCGTCGGAGTCGCTGAACATCATCTTTCTGAAATTCATTCCCGGATCACGGGCTTTGGAAGAGGTGTCCTTTCTGGGGCTGTCCGCCTTGGGGTGGATATCCTATGGCATCCTGTGGGTCGCGCAGGCGTGCGTGTTCTGGAAAGGGATGGACACGATACGCAAATTCATTGACTGGGCGGGACCGGCGGTCTATGTCGTCATGATGGCCCTGGCTGTCTATCTTGTTGCCAAAGCCGGGGGGCTGGGAAACATTGATCTGAACCTCTCCTCCGGGCGTCCGATGGGTTTCGCCGAGTCCATACCCGTCATGATCACCGCCGTGGCGCTTGTCGTGTCATATTTCGCAGGTCCTATGCTCAACTTTGGTGACTTCTCGCGCTACTCGCATGATTACCGCAGTGTGAGAAAGGGAAATTTCTGGGGCCTTCCCGTCAACTTCCTTGTGTTTTCCCTATTGACGGTCATCTGCGCCTCGGCGACCGTGCCGGTCTTTGGGAAGCTGATTACGGATCCGATTGAAACGGTGGAGCACATTGACACGCCGTTCGCGATCCTCCTCGGAGGGCTGACCTTCGTCATCGCCACCGTGGGTATCAACATCGTCGCGAATTTCGTGTCGCCCGCCTTTGATTTCTCCCATGTCAATCCTCGTAAAATCAGCTGGCGCGCGGGTGGCATGATCGCCGCCGTGGGTTCCGTCGTGATCACCCCGTGGAACTGGTATTCGAACGATCAGGCCATTCATTACACTCTGGACCTATTGGGGTCTTTGATCGGGCCACTGTTCGGCATCCTCATCGCCGGATACTTCACCGTATCGAGACAGCACGTTCTTGTGGACGACATGTTCACTCTGAGTCCGCAGGGGCGCTATTGGTACCGCAACGGCTTCAACCCTAATGCGGTTCTGGCTTTGGTGGCCGCGGGGGTTCCTGCTGTGGCCGCCGCCATCCTCCCCTCCCCGTTGGAACAACTGGGGATCGTGGATGTCACGTGGCTGTCCAATTTCAGTTGGTTTATTGGCGCGGGACTTGGATATCTCGTCTTCTGGCTGTTGGAGAGGTATCGTCCGCAGATGCCCCGGCTCGCTGGCGATGAGCCTGGCGTCAACGATGGCGCGTCCGTGACTGACTGATTCGCTTGATCTTTCGCTGTTGGGAATGTGAAAGGCAGACCATTGGAGAGGGTTTGATCATGGCTATTCGTCTGAAGGTCATCAATCCGAACACCACGGGGTCCATGACCAGACACGTCGGGGAGGCTGCCCGCGCCGTGGCTCCGGATGATGTCGAGGTGGACGCGGTCAGTCCCGCAATGGGCCCGGTCTCGATAGAGGGGCATTACGATGAGGCTCTGGCCGCGATTGGCGTGTTGGATGAGGTTCGTCAGGGTGAGGCCGAGGGCGTTGATGGCTATGTCATCGCCTGTTTCGGGGATCCGGGGCTTCAGGCGGCCCGGGAGTTGGCGACCGGGCCGGTCGTGGGTATCGCCGAGGCGGCCTTCCACGCCGCTTCGTTTGTGGGCCGGTCCTTTGCCATCGTGACGACTCTGGAACGAACTTTGGGTAGGGCTCGGGATTTGGTGGATTCCTATGGATTCTCTCGGCAGTGCGTTGCCTACCGCGCATGCGAGGTCCCCGTTCTGGGTCTCGAGGAGGATTTCGAGGGGTCGTATGAGGCCTTGAGATCCGAGTGTCTGCGGTCTCTTGCGGAGGACGGTCCGGATGCCATCGTTCTGGGATGCGCCGGAATGGCCGCTATGTGCGGGCGTCTGGAGGATGAGCTTCAGATTCCGGTCATTGATGGGGTCGCGGCGGGGACGATGTTCGCGGCCGCTCTGGTGCGGATTGGTGTGGGGAGTCCCTCCCGGGGTGAGTTCGCCCCTCCCCTTCCCAAGCGGATCGACGGGATTCTCCGGCCGTTCGAGCTGAATGGTGGGCAATGAACCCACAGGAGAAGAAAGTTTATTTTCATAATGGAAATATATGAAGGATAAATTTCACGTCATTGGATCATCGTGGAAGACGATTTTCTGGTCGTCGTTCCTCAATGAAGTCGGAGGAGAGAAAATGGCCATTGACATGCAGGAACCACTGGAGACATTGCCGGTGGAGCCGTTGAATCCGCCACACCGCCTGCTTATGGCACCAGGGCCGGTGAACGTCGACCCTCGTGTGCTCGCCGCGATGTCAAAGCCCACCGTCGGCCAGTTCGACCCCTACATGTTTCGGGTGATGCGGGAGGTGCAGGATATGCTGCGGGTCGCGTTCAAGACTCGCAACAGGCAGACGATGGTCGTCGACGGAACATCAAGGTCGGCCATCGAGGCGGCCTTCGTGTCCGTTCTGGCTCCCGGAGACCCCGTCCTCGTATGCTGTGCCGGACGTTTCGGAATGCTGCTCAAGGAGATCGCCGAGCGGTGTGACGCGGATGTCCACGTCATTGAAAGGCCCTGGGGGCAGGTGTTCGCCGTCGAGGAGGTGGTGGAAGCCGTCAAACGGGTGCATCCGAAACTCGTCGCAACCGTTCATGGCGATACCTCGACGACGATGCTGCAGCCTTTGGAGGGTCTGGGCGATGTCTGCCATGAGAACGGGGCTTTGCTCTACACCGATGCCACGGCTTCATTGGTGGGCAACGACCTGAGGTGTGACGATTGGGGAATCGACATCGCCACCACGGGCATGCAGAAGTGTCTTGGAGGTCCATCCGGCGCCGCGCCCATCACGGTGTCGGAAAGAGCGGTGGCCGTAATGGAGCAGCGTAAAAGCATAGAGGCGGGAGTGGCGGATTCGCCGCAGGAGATTGCCGAGCGCAGGATCCGCAGCAACTACTTCGATCTTCCCCAGATCTTCGATTATTGGGGCCCAAGGCATCTCAACCACCACACCGAGGCGACTCACATGCTCTACGCCGTGCATGAGGCCTTGCGCATCCTCACGGAGGAGGGCGTCGATCAGGCGATCGAGCGGCATCGCCTGAACGGTGCCGCCATGTCCGCGGGCATTGTCGGCATGGGTCTGCGGCTATACGGAAATCAGTTGACAAGGATGAACGACGTCATAGGAGTGGTCATACCGGATGGTGTCGATGACGCGGCTGTGAGATCCGAGCTGCTGCGTGACTTCTCCGTGGAGATCGCGTCGTCCTTTGGGCCACTCAAAGGCGCGATTTGGCGTATCGGAGTCATGGGATGCAACGCGCGACGTGACGCTGTCCTCACCACCATCGCGGCGTTGGGAACGGTTCTTGAACGTCACGGTGTGGAGGTGTCGGTCTCACGGGGCGTTGCCGCGGCACTGTCGGTCTATGGGAACCGGTCCTAACCCACCGGGAGTTGTGGGGGAGTGGCCCCTGGCCGTGCGTGCGGCGCTGGGGCTCGTGACGTTGATTCAAGTGGATGGAGTGTGAGGGGAATGGTGATGATGGCAGGTACGACGAGAACATCCGACATCGCATCTGAGAGGGATGCGGCGGCTCACGTGTTTTCCGCCCGGCCGGGTGAGGGGCCAGCGGAATGGGCGGAGCGTGGGGCTGATCTGATTATGCGGCGTTGCGATGAGCTGGCCGCTTTTAGCGACATGCCCGACGGAATTGAGCGCATGTATCTGTCGGGCGAAATGTCACGTGCCTATGAGTTGGCAGGGCGGTGGATGAGGCAGGCCGGCATGAGCGTGAGAATGGATCCCGCCGGGAATCTCGTTGGACGCGTGGAGGGAAGCCGGCCGGGACTACCGGCGTTGATTCTCGGATCGCATCTTGATTCCGTTCCCGATGCGGGCCGTTATGACGGGATTCTTGGAGTGGTCACCGCCATCGCCGTGGCCGGTCATCTCGTTGAGGAGGGAATGATGCGTCATTTCCCCTTCGCCGTC
>NZ_CASEXV010000093.1 GCF_949292005.1 uncultured Bifidobacterium sp.
ATCAGTTGTCTGACAAGGCACGCTGAGTAGCCACGCGGCAGTGGATAAGAGCTGAAGGCATCTAAGCTCGAAGCCACCTTAAAAAAGAGGTACCCATAGAACGCTCGTAAATGACGAGTTTGATAGAAGCCGGATGTAAGTACCGAGGTTCGCCGAGGTATTCAGTCCTGGCTTACTAAAGTTCTTCGAACGTCGCTGGAGTGTGATCTAGCAGTTAAACAGGTTTCGTATGAATCAAAATCTCATCCTCCGAAGAAACCCCCTTCTTTTTTCCCATTTTCTCAGTGTTTAGTTCCTTCTGGTTTCTGCTCTACGGTTAAATATCATCAGCGGATAATCCATCCGATGTACATACGCAGAATCGATTCAGGAATCCCATTCGATTCCAGCATATACCTCGTCGTCGGTGAGCGCACCATGCTCGTCGATGCGGGATCCGGTCTCGGCCACCGCAACGTTGCCGATGCCATCCGCAGCATCCTCGGTGAGCGCAGCCTCGACATGGTCGTCGCGACCCACTGCCACTACGACCATGTGGGCGGACTCGCCGCGATCGTCGAGGAGTTCGGCTGCGAGGCGTACGCCGGGGAGCTCGATACCCCGAGCATAAGGGATGCCGACGACAGGTACACCCTCGCGAGCGCCTTCGACGGTGTCGTCAGACCCGTGGACGTCAGGGACCTGAAGGATGGAGACGTTCTGGACCTCGGAGATTCCAGGTTCCGTGTGATATCCACTCCCGGGCACACCCGGGGCAGCATCTGCCTGTACGACGAGGCCTCCGGCGCCCTGATCTCCGGTGACACCCTCTTCGAGACGGGTGTCGGCAGGACAGATTTCGCCGGGGGTTCCATGACCGACCTCCGCAGGTCCCTGGCCGTCTTGAGTAATATTGACATAAGGGAACTGTATCCGGGTCATGGAAAGGAATGCGAAAGCTATGATCCGGCTATGATGGCGCGGATCATGAATCTGGTAGGTATGTGAATGAAGATCATCAAGTGCGATTACTCCCACGGCTTCGACGCCCACTGCGAAGAGGCCGTCGCCGCCGCGGCCGAGGATGTCGCGGCCGGCAGGCTCATCGTCTATCCGACCGAGACCGTGTACGGGATCGGTGCCGACATCTACAACGAGTCGGCGATCAAGAACCTGTACGTCGCCAAGAACAGGCCCTTCGACATGCCGCTCTCCGTGGCCGTGTCCGACAAGGCCATGCTCGAGAGCGTGGCGGTCCTCAATGAGAACGCCGACAAGCTCATCAAGGCGTTCCTCCCCGGTCCCCTGACGATCATAATCAAGAAGCAGCCCAATGTGCCAGACATCGTGACGTCGTCATCCCAGAAGGTGGGCATACGCATCCCCGACAACAGGTTCGCCCTGGAGCTCATCAGGCGCACCGGCCCCATCGTGGCCACGTCCGCCAACCTCCACGGACGCCCGGACGCCGTGGATGTGGACGCCGCCATATCCGACTACGGGGACGCCGTCGACACCTACATCGACGCCGGCCCGTGCACGCTCGGACAGCCCTCGACCATAGTCTGGCTCATGGACAAGGAGGTCGAGATCGTACGTCAGGGTGCGATCCCGGTCGACAAGATCAAGGAAGTCTTAGAATGCTGAACGAGGATCAGTTGGCGAAGCTCCGCACGGCCGGCAAGGTCGCCGGTGCGGCGAGGGAGCTGGGGCTCTCCATGGTTAAGGAGGGCGTGAAGCTGTACGATGTCGCTCAGGAGGTGGAGGGCTACATCCGCGAACACGGATGCGGTCTGGCCTTTCCCTGCAACATCAGCATAAACGAGATTGCGGCGCACTACACTCCCAGCTGCACGGACAAGTCCGTGTTCCAGGTGGGCGATGTCGTCAAGGTGGACTGCGGCGCGGAACTGGACGGATACGTCGGCGACACCGCCGGAACCGTCGAGGTGGGCACGAACACATACAAGGACCTGGTGGAGATCTCCAAGACCGCCAGGAACACCGTGGCGGAGTTCATAGGCGACGGCGTTCCCCTGGGGGAGATCGGGCGCGCTGTGCAGATGACCATCGAGAACGCCGGATTCCATCCGCTCGTCAACCTCTGCGGTCACCAGATCGAGCAGTACAACCTGCATGCCGGTATGTCGGTCCCCAACTTC
>NZ_CASEXV010000094.1 GCF_949292005.1 uncultured Bifidobacterium sp.
ACAGGAACACAACAGGGGGAGGGGTTATGAAACCCATCGTGGCATTGGCGCTGAACAATGACGCCATACGTGCGGCGGTGATCGCGAATCCGTATACGAACAGTCCCACGCTGCGCAAGATCATCACCGTGCATCTTCCCGTCGGCGCCGTGGCCGACGGGGAGGTCGTCGACGGCAAGGTCGTCACCGGGATACTCAAAAATCTCATCAAACACCATGAGATCCCCCGGTCCGAGGCGCTGCTCGTCTATTCCAGCCGCAGAATGATCTACCGTGAGGCGTCATTCCCCAGAATGTCCTTGGCGGAGCTGCGCGAGACGTTGCGATTCCAGACGAAAAGCATCATCCCCCTGCCTCTTGATGACTGCGTCATGGATTTCGTGCCACTGTCCATCGAGCAGACGGATCAGGGGGAGAAATACCACGGGATGGTCGTGGCGTCATTGCGCGCCGGAGTCGAGAAAAGCGCCAAATCCATCGAGGATGCGGGTCTCAAGGTCGCGGCCATCGACGCGGCGGCCTTCTCGCTGTCCCGTGTGTTCGACAACGCGTCGCACGACAACGTTCCGGCCGTCATCAACGTGGGCTCCAACAGCACCGACGTGATCATCCTCCACGAGGGACGGCCGGTCTACCTGCGTTCCGTCCCCTCCGGCGCCGATGACGTGACGACGGCCATCGTCTCCGCGTTGGACATCGAATTCGAGGACGCCGACGAGATCAAGCAGCGGATCGGACTTCGCAACGTCACCGGAGACCCCCGGCTGGAGAAGGCGGAGGAGACGATTCGGGACACCACGGCGCAGCTGATCGTGGGAGTCCGCAACACCTTGAACTACTACAGCGCCGAACATCCTGGGACGCCGGTGGGCTCCATACTCCTTACCGGGGTCGGATCCGCACTGGGGGATTTCCCCAACGTTCTCGCCGTGTCGACATCCTTGCCAGTGAGTATGGGAGACCCGTTCTCCCGTTTCGCGTTGTCGAAGTCGATCAGGGACGAGGATCTTCACACCCAGGCCGCGGGGTTCGCCGCCGTGCTGGGGCTGGCCTTGGGACGAAAGGGGGAATAGGAGATGGCACGGAAGGTTATAGGTCATCGAAGCCGCGCGCATGAGGCTGAACCCGAGCAAGAGCAGGATAAGCGGAAATCATGGTCCGACATCGACGTCGGGTCGATGTTCTCAAGCCGTAAGGGCAAGGCCCCGGAAAGTCCCGACAAGTGGACGATGCGGGCGAACCTGCTGCCAAGCTCCGTCGCCGCGATCAACCGTGACCGGTTCATCAAACAGATCATGGTCGTGGCGTTCCTCGTCGTCGTCGTGATCTCGTTGATCGTCACGCTGGTGATGGGTGTGCTCGTGTCCAACGCGGAGCAGCGCACAGAGGACCAGCGGACGCTCTCGCTCAGTCTGGCGGCCACGAAGGCGCGGTACAACGATGTGCAGAAGGTGCTGGACACGACAAGCGACATCCAGAGCAGCCGCGTGGGAACCCTGTACGCCGAGATCGACTGGCCGACCGTGACCGACAATCTTGACGACGTGCTGCCCAGCGGAGCCACATACACCACGTTGACGCTCAGCGAATATCAGCTGTCCGGCTCCTCGTCCTCGTCCTCGTCGTCCTCCAGCACCTCAAGCATCTGGGGCGCGTCCGGAGCGATCCAGGCCAGCTTCACCGTCAGCTCACCCACGTTCATCACCGCCAAGGACTTCATCGCCAACTTCAAAAAGATCCCCGGATACCTCACGGGAGTCGTCAGCTCCATATCCGGCGGAGGTGATTCGGGATACACCTACACCGGCACCGTGTCCATCGATCTGGAGGACAACACCACCTCACGAAGCGACAACGCCGGAGGCGCCGACTCATCCGATCGCGCGCTCGTGAGCAAGCTGCGCACAAGCCTGACGGAAGCGGCACGAGGAACATCCACATCGTCGTCCTCATCCTCGACGACCAGCAGCTCAAGCAGCGAGTGAGAGGGAAGGAACGGACATCATGACCATGAACAAGCACCGCCTCATCTGGATCGGTCTGACCGCCGGCATAGTCCTGGTCCTCGTGGTCCTCTGGCTTGTCGGGGTGTCCCCGCGGCTCAGCCAGATCAAGGCCGCGGACCAGGAGACCGCGCGGATAGAGGCGCAGAACAAGACGACGCAGAATGAAATCGAGGATCTCAGCATCGCCAGCGCCAACATCACCCTGCAGAAGAACCGACTCAGCCAATTGCAGCGGCAGATACCGAGCAGCTTCGGACAGAAGGAGTTCATCAGCTCCCTCAACGCTGCGGCGGACAAAGCCACGGTGACCATACAATCCGTGTCCTTCAGCGACGGCGTCGCCGGATCGCTGCCTTCGGAGGTCGGGACAGTCACATCCGGACAGCTCGTCGAGGTTCCCGTCACCATCACCGCCCAGGGAGCGTACTCCAAGCTCAACAGTTTCGTGAAAAACGTGCAGGGGATCGAAAGGATCGCCCTCGCCACGGACGTCTCGTACTCCATCAGTGCGGACGACGACTCACAGTCCACCCTGACCATGAACTGCACGATCTGGTCGCTGATCAGCTCGTCGAGCTCCTCCAACTCCACGGAGTCCTCCACGACACAGTGAGAGCGACACATGAGAGTGCCGTGGTGACCGTCGTCCGCGTGCTCTAATTCCCGCCTCCCCCGGTGTCATGTCCTCAGTGCCGGGGGAGGCGTTCCGTCCCCGCGTGTCGTTAGACTGTGGCGGGTTAGCAGACCCCGCAAGTCAGACCGGAAGGTGAATTGTGGCAGTATCCAAACTCGATGACGTCGTCTCCCTCGCCAAGCGCCGCGGCTTCGTGTTCCCCGCAGGCGAGATCTACGGCGGAACCCGTTCCGCGTGGGATTATGGCCCGCTCGGAGTAGCGTTGAAGGACAACATCAAACGCGAATGGTGGCGGTCGATGGTCGTCACGCGCGGCGACGTGGTGGGCGTCGACACCTCCATCATCCGTCCGCCCGCCGTGTGGGTGGCCTCCGGACACGTGAGCGTGTTCAACGACCCGCTCATCGAATGCCTCAACTGCCACAAGCGTCAGCGCTCCGACAAGCTTGAGGAATCCTGGGCGGAGAAGCATGGCGATACGATGCCGCCGAACGGCCTCAAGGACATCGTCTGCCCCGACTGCGGGACCCGCGGCCAGTGGACCGAGCCTCGCGACTTCAACATGATGCTCCGCACCCATCTGGGACCCGTCGACGACGACAACTCCCTGCACTATCTGCGTCCAGAAACCGCGCAGGGCATCTTCGTCGACTTCAAGAACGTCATGATGTCGTCGCGGTCCAAGCCGCCGTTCGGCATCGCCAACATGGGCAAGTCGTTCCGCAACGAGATCAC
>NZ_CASEXV010000095.1 GCF_949292005.1 uncultured Bifidobacterium sp.
CCTCCCGTCGAGGAGGTCAAGGTCGGCTGCAAGATCCTCGAGTATCTGGGATTGCGCCAGAGGCATTTCGACATCATCTCCTGCCCGAGCTGCGGCCGCGCGCAGGTGGATGTCATCCAGCTCGCCAACGAAGTGACGGAGGGACTCAAGGACATTACCGCTCCCATCCGCGTGGCCGTGATGGGGTGCATCGTCAACGGTCCGGGGGAGGCGCGCGAGGCCGATCTGGGAGTGGCTTCGGGGAACGGCAAAGGCCAGATCATCATCAAGGGCAAGGTGGTCCGCACCGTTCCGGAGGATCAGATCGTTCCCACTCTTTTGGAGACGGCGCGTCAGATTGCGGGGGAGATGGAGGAAAGCCAGCCCGATGGGGTTCCTTCCACGGGTCCGATCGTGATTCCGGTGACCGAACCGTCCGCCCATCGGTGAGGGGCAGATGCCTGTAGATATCAGCCCGTCGCTGATTGTGTAGATGATCGCCGGCTGGTTGACTTTGCTGCCGTCGTTGCTGTCACCTCCGCTGTTGTCTTTCTGCGCAGAGGCGGTGAACTCGGTCTCTGAGCCGTCCCGGAATGGACGGTTACAATGGTCTGTGTGTCAGACCAATTGGACGATGATCATGCCATGACGGATGCCGATGGCGTGGATGCGCCGATGAGGGTCCCAGCGAATGCCCTAGCTAAAAACCCGGTGAAAACCCCGGTGGACGCGCCGTGGGGAGTGGGCCGCCGTCTGTCCGTCACGATTCCCATAGCCGTGATCCTCGTCGCCATACTTGTGTTCGTGTCCCATGCCACGGCGGTTACCTGGAGCAACGAGCCCAGCGGCCAGACTGTCTCCACGCTCACGTCGGACACGGACGTGACGTTCTCCGGCACGACCTCGTCCACGCCGAAGCGCGGTACATACAAGGTCGGCAAAACCACGACGACCATGACCGTCACCCGCTCCTCCACGGGCGAGAAGGAGAAGGTGCGCGTCCTGATCCGCTATCCCAAGGGGGCCTCGGGCAAGCGCGCGGCGATGGTGTTCATGCATGGGGCCGGGTACGGGACGGTCGATGATTCATATGGTGATGTCGCCACGATCCTCGCGTCGGCGGGCTTCGTCACGGCGGTGATGGACAAGCCCGTCTGGTCCACGAACGACATCACACGTGACTACAAGGCGTCGGCCGCGGCATACGACAAGGTGATCGAGTATCTTCGCACGCTTGATAACGTCAATCCCGACAACGTGGGAATCTATGCGAACTCTGAAAGCACCTGGATATCGTCGTATCTTCTCGGATTGGACAGCCGCATAGCCTTCCAGGTCCTGCTCAGTCCGATGGTGTCGACGCCCCGACAGTCCATCGGTTTCCTCGCATCCCAGAACTTCACCCTTTCGGGGGCCAACAGCGGTTATCAGTCGGTCGTGCGTCGTCTGCTGCGCGCGGATGGTGAGCTTTTCGGCCTGACGAACTTTGATCTGGACACCATGAACGCGCGCGCGTACTCGATTCCGACACTGGTGGTCTACGGATCAAAGGATGTGATGACCGCGCAGGTGAGCGGGGTGCGCAACATTCTCCGACTCGCCCACAACGCAGGGAATTGGAATGTGACCATCCGATCCTATCCCGTCGCTAACCATGTGCTGCGCCTCGGCGACGAGTCGGAGTCGAACACTCCCATGGTGGATGGCTATCTCACGGATCTCACATCATGGTGTGTGGGAACGTCGCAGGGTCTGACGCAGACAAGCGATCGGGTGGCCGGCGCGACCATCTACCAGTCCATCCCGATTCCCTCCGAGCTCAAGGCCGACCGCCCGCTCACCATCTATGGCACCATCCTCCACGTGGTGATGCTTCTGCTGCTTCTCGCCTCCCTGATACTCGGCCTTGTCGCCTTGGGACGCAAGATCCGGTACATGATCCACCATCGTGGTCCGGCATTGGGCTATCGGCATGGATTCGGCGGATCGCTGCTGGCGTTGGTGGTGATGACCGTGGCCGCGATGGCGTTGTTGGGGGCCGGTTTGACCGAGGTGATTGTGAAGGTGGTCAAGCTGGCGTGGGGGGCGGCGCCGGACGAATCGGGCGGAATCGCCGATTGGAGCTGGCCGGTCATCCAGGTGGCGTGTCTGCTGGTGGTTTTGGCTTGGTCGCATCTGATCACCCGCCTGATCGAGGTGGCACAACGTCGCGGCATCGTGCGATGGCCTCCTCGCAAAGGGGCCATTCGCGCCGTCACGAGCGGGCACGAGCCTGTTCTGGCGACCACCCGTCTGGCCCGGGTTCTGTTCTGGTTGAACTCCGCGGCCATGTTCAGCGTGATGCTGGTGTTCGCGTTCTGGGGATTGTTCCTGTACTGACGTGGTTCCTGTGCTGATGTGGTTTCCTGGAGTAATGGCGTGGCCGTGGGAGGTGGATCGACATGCCGCTGTATCGCGATGAGGCCGTGGTGCTGCGCACGGTGAAGCTGGGCGAGGCCGACCGCATCGTCACCCTGCTGACGCGGGATCACGGCAAGGTCCGGGCGGTGGCGAAGGGCGTGCGCCGCACGAAATCGCGTTTTGGCGGGAGACTGGAGCCGTTCATGAGATCCGATCTGCTGATCGCCACGGGACGCTCGCTTGACGTGATCTCCCAGGCGGTGTCCGTGGGAGCATATGCCGGGCCGATCGGGGCCGACTATGACGCCTTCTCCGCCGCGAACGTCGTGGCGGAGACAGCGGATCGTGTGGTCGCCGCCGAGAAGGAGCCGGCCGAACACCAGTATCGTCTTCTGATTGGAGCGTTGGCATCCCTGGCCCGTCACGCGCATCCCAGCGATGACATAGCCCTGTCCTATGTGTTGCGCTCGCTGGCGATGGCTGGATGGATGCCGCGGCTGGACTCATGCGTCGTATGCGGACGCCGGGTCGCTGGTGGGGCTGACGGCGGTGCTCATGCGACGGGCGGGGATCTGTGGCTATCTATGGATGCGGGGGGCGTGATGTGCGCGGCGGACCATACTCCGGATTCGCGCCGGGTGTCCACCGTCGCTCTCTTACGCGTGTCGGCTCTGCTGAGGGGCGACTGGAAGGTCGTGGAGGCGGGCGACGGGGATGCCGCGATCGTGGCGGATGCGGCTCGGGTTGTCGAGGAATGGAGCGCATATTATCTTGAGCGGCCGATTCGTTCGCTCCGATGGGTAGATTCGTAGACATGGCTTTTGAAGATGTCGACTACACGTCATTGAGCGTTCCCACGGCGCCGTTCAGCGACCCATCCCGGATTCCCGATTTTCCCCAGGGCAAGGTTCCACGGCATGTGGGCGTGATCATGGACGGCAACGGGCGCTGGGCCAAGCAGCGTGGACTCGTCCGCACCGAGGGGCACAAGGCCGCCGAGCCGGTGGTTTTCGATACCATTGCCGGGGCGATCGAGGCGGGCGTGCGCTATCTGAGCCTGTACACCTTCTCGACCGAGAACTGGAAGCGTTCCCCGCAGGAGGTGCGCTTCCTCATGGGCTTCTCGCGCGACATCATCCACCGTCGCGTCGCGCAGATGGATGAGTGGGGGGTGCGGGTGCGGTGGTCGGGCCGACGGCCGAGACTGTGGCGTTCGGTCATCGACGAGTTGGAGATGGCGATGGAGCGCACGAAGCGCAATTCGACGATCGACGTGGTGTTCTGCATCAACTATGGCGGCCGGGCCGAGATCGCGGACGCCGCGGCGGCCATCGCCCGCGATGTGCGCGACGGCCAGATCAGCGGGGACCGCGTCACCGAGCGGATGATCGCCGAGCATCTGTACAATCCGGACATCCCCGACGCCGATCTGGTGATCCGCACGTCGGGGGAGTACCGCACGTCGAACTTCCTGCCGTGGGAGGCCGCCTACGCGGAACTGGACTTCGTTCCCGAGCTTTTCCCGGATTGCGGGCGTGCCGTCCTGTGGCGTTCGATCGACGATTATATTCACCGTGATCGGCGCTTCGGCGGAGTCAGGGCGTGATTCCGTATTCATCAAGGAATTCGAGAAGCTCTCGGACATTGGTGGAATAGTTCGGATATGCAATGTCAAGCTGTTCCGGTTTCTGGACGTGCACGAGAACGACATTGTCATACCTGATTTCAGGCTGGTTTCTGTCATCCGCTGATTCTGAGCGGAGGACGGCGTCGGTTTCGTATCCGCTGTATTCCCGTAGCGCATCGGAGAGGTGTTCTTCGTCGAATGATGAGATGTCGAGATATTGGTCGCTGCGTGACAGCTTGAGAAGAAAGAGTCTGTCCTGTGGATGTGATGATGAGTTTACCGAATAAATGCTGTCCGTGGCCGCGTGAAGATCTCTGAGGAGCTGCTCGCGGCATGCGGATGCCATCAGTTGTTTTATCAGCGATTCTTTGGATTCCGTATGTCCGGGAACCTGTGGTGTGCCCTCATGAATGGCGAACAGGCTGGAGACAGTTGCGAAGAACTCAATCCTTTGGGCGTCTGACCCACTCGCGTCGCCTTGTACTTGCGGGCTTTTGTATTCCTGAGAATATATTTC
>NZ_CASEXV010000096.1 GCF_949292005.1 uncultured Bifidobacterium sp.
CTGGCCATGCTTGTGGGAGGAGGGGCAGTCATCGCTCCTCTGGCCGCGCAGGCGAGCGTCACGTCCGACGCGCAAACACAGTCAGGAAGCACCTCCTCATCAAAGGATGTGCAGGTGATCGCGTTCCAGCAGACATGGAACACCATCGCCAAGGAATGCACCAGCACATACGGACCTGAAGGCGTGGGCTATGTCGAGGTGTCCCCGCCTCAGGAATCCATTCAGGGAACGTCATGGTGGACCTCCTATCAGCCCGTGAGCTACACGCTCAACTCGAAGTTGGGCACCAGCAAGGAGTTCGCGTCGATGGTCACGACCTGCAAGGCCGCGGGGGTTGGGATCATCGCCGATGTCGTGCTCAACCAGACGACCGGGGCATCCTCCACATCGGAAACCAAAACCGGAGTCGCTGGGACGAAGTACAACGCCGCCACCGGGTCCTATCCAGGGTTCACCGGCTCGAACAACAAGTACTCCAGCGGTCTGTCATCCTCGGACTTCCATTCATGCACGTCGTCGATCTCCGACTACACGAATCAGACCGAGGTCCAGGAATGTCGTCTGAGCGGCATGTGGGATCTCGACAGCTCGTCGGAGAAGGTCCGGGACATTCAATCCGACTATCTCGCGGAGCTCTACAACATGGGAGTGTCCGGTTTCAGAATCGATGCCGCCAAGCACATCAACACCGATGATCTCAAAGCGATCAAGGAGCAGATGGCGAAGAAGGTCGGGAAATCGGCCGACGACATCTACTGGATCCAGGAGACCATCGGAAACTCCAGTGAGGCGTCGGGAATCCAGCCGTCGAACTACACGCAGAACGGCGAGGTCACCGAATTCGGATTCGCCAGCGAGATGAACCAGAAGTTCAAGGGCAAGATCTCACAGTTGAAGGGACTGTCCAGCAGACTCATCTCCTCGGACAGCGCCAACGCCTTCGTGGCGAACTGGGACACGGAGCGCAACGAGGGATCGTTGACCTACAAGGATGGAGCGCGCTATCAGCTCGCCAACGCCTTCCTTCTGTCGTACGGATACGGGACTCCTCGTCTGCTGTCGGATTACAAATTCGACAAATCCGATGATGGCGCCCCGGGAGCCACGGACACATCGGTCCCCGACGTGGACATGAGCACGGCATGCTCGACGAACACGAGCAACTGGAACTGCGAGCAGCGTTGGACATCGACGCGAGGCCTTATCGCGTTCCACAACTATGTCGGAAAGGCCGCATTGACCGACTGGCAGGATGATGGCGACAACAACATCGCCTTCTCCCGTGGAGATAAGGGCTTCATCGCCATCAACAACGACACCGAGTCCAAGGACGTCACCTACACCACCACACTCGCCGACGGCGTGTACTGCAACGTCTATTCGACGCTCGACTGCTCGCAGACCGTGACGGTGAAGGATGGAAAGGTCTCCACACCCATCGCGAAGCGCTCCGCCATCGCCATCTACGCCGGAGCCACCAAGTCCAGCCACACCGAGTCCTCGGTGACCACCGACCCCTCTGATCCGACACTGGACGAGAAGGCCGACACTGTCGTCGCGGATGACACCACACTCACCGTCTACTACAAGCCGACAAACAACTGGTCGACTGTCTACATGCACTATGGCGTCGGCAGCACGTGGACCACGGCTCCCGGCGTAAAGATGTCGGGACCGGACTCATCCGGCTATTATTCGCTGAAAATCGACACGTCAGGTGAGGCGGTGCAGCTCACCTTTAATGATGGAAGCGGCGATTGGGACAGCAACAGCGGGAAGAACTATTCCGTCGCAGCGGGAGTCAACATCGTAGGAGTCACCGACGGGACCGTCACCTCCGGGAATCCCGAGACGCTTAGCGCTCAGACTCGTCTGGTCGTCCATTACCGAGCGGCGTCGAATGACACGGGACGCGGCGTGTACTTCTGGGGCTCCAACTCTTCCACGGGCGACAGTCTTGACGGTCGGTATATGTCATTCACGGGGACCGACTGCTGGGGCAAGGTGCTTGACACCACCGTCGATGGCTCGTTCTCGAGTCTGGGTCTGATCATCACAACCGAGGGCTGGGACAAATACGGCGGAGACCGCACGGTGACCGTCGGCGACGACGGAACCGCCGAGGTCTGGATTGATGGACAGTCCTCCACGGGAGATACGACGACGCTGGCCACCAAGCCGGATGATTACTCCTGCAAGGCGACCACTGTCAATCTCACCGTCCACTACTACCGTTCGGATGGCACGTTCTTCTATTCCTCCGCGACGGACACCACGGTTCCCCAATGGGATCTGTGGATGTGGACATCGAGCATGAGTGGATTCAGAGTCGCCATGACCGGCCACGATGCCTGGGGCGCAGTGGCCACGAAAACGCTCACCGACAGCACCGAGGTGTCCAGCATCGGACTCCTGCGCCGCTATGGAAAGGACTCCTGGACAACCAAGGATCCTGACGACAGCAACCACTTCGTCCCCACCAGCGCGATAGTTCCCGACGCCAACGGCACCGCCAATGTCGAGGTCTGGCTCGTCCAGGGCGATTCCACCGTGTACACCGCGCGCCCCGCAACGGGAGCGGCGGTGAAAAGCGCCGAGATCTCCAAGTTCACGGAGCTCACGGCCAAGCTGTCCAAGTCGGTGACGACGGCGGACATCAAAGACAAGGTCACTGTGACCGACTCGTCCGGGAAGACCGTGAACGTGAAGTCGGTCAAGGCGTCCGGAACGGCTGTCACCATTACCACGGCCGACGAGCTCTCCGTCGCGGGGAAGTACACGGTTGCCGTCGAGGGCTTCGGCTCCGCAGACGCGATCGCCGGAGCTGTGGTCCGCACGGACGCCTTCGACACGAAGTACGCCTATGACGGCGACGACCTTGGCGCCACATGGAACAACGGCTCTCCATCGTTCAAGGTGTGGGCTCCCACGGCCACGGGCGTCGAGCTTGTGGTCTACAAATCGGCCGGAAGCGCCGACGCGGCTGAGTACTACACCTCCCCGATGACCCGCAGCACCAAGGGGGTATGGTCCGTATCGCTCGACAACCTCGACACAAACAACGCCGCGTACAAGCAGGGTCTGGCCTACACGTACCGACTGACCTTCGCCGATGGCATGGTCAACAACTCGGCCGACCCCTATGCGACCGCGGCGGTGGTCAATGGGGGCAGGTCGGTCGTCCTGCCCACCTCCGCAACCACGGTCACGGGCTCGACGACCCGCATGGCATCGTTCGGGAACGCCAGCGACGCATCGATCGCCGAGATGAACATCCGAGACTTCTCCATCGCGAAGAACTCAGGAATCTCGGCCTCGAAGAAGGGCAAATACCTCGGTGTGGTCCAAAGCGGAACCACAACCACCAAGGGCGCTGTCTCCGGTCTGGACTATCTCAAGAAGCTCGGGGTGTCCCACGTGCAGATCATGCCGATGTACGACTATGGCAGCACCGATGAAACCAGCGACTCGTCTTACGATGCCAAGAAGTCGGATGGCTCGTATCAGCAGAACTGGGGCTATGATCCGGTGAACTACAACGTTCCCGAAGGGTCGTACTCATCGGATGCGTCGAATCCGTCCACACGCATCGTGGAGGCGAAGGAGATGGTCAAGGGACTGCACAAGAGCGGGCTTCGCGTCATCATGGACGTGGTGTACAACCACGTCTACAACGTGGACTCCAGCTCGTTCAACCTGACGGTTCCCGGATACTACTTCCGCTATGACTCCTCTGGCAAGCTGACGAACAACTCGGGCTGTGGCAATGACACCGCCTCGGAGCGGGCGATGATGCGCAAGTACATCGTGAACTCCGTCACCTACTGGGCGAAGAACTACAACATCGACGGATTCCGGTTCGACCTCATGGGTCTGATCGACACGACGACGATGAAGGAGGTCCGCGCGGCGCTCAACAAGATCGATCCCTCGATCATCATCGTCGGTGAGGGCTGGGATATGAACACCACGATGGCCAAGAGCGAGATGTCGACGCAGCCGAACGCCTACACGTTCGCATCCAATTCCGACAACGGCATCTCGTTCTTCAACGACTCCCTGCGCGACGCGGCCAAGGGATCCGTGTTCTCGGACACGGACACCGGCTTCGTCAGCGGCAAGCAGGGGATCGCGGCTCTTGTGGCGAACAACCTCCTTGGATGCGCCAATTCCTCAGGAACCGCGTCAACGGCCCTGTGCACGAACGGCACGACCAATGTGAAGTACGGAAACGCCGGGCAGGTGGTGCAGTACGTCGAGGCGCATGACAACATGACGCTCTATGACAAGCTGCGAGCCAGCGTGCCGACCGATGATGACGCCACCACGGTCAAACGGGCCAAACTCGCCGATTCCATGGTTCTGCTCTCGAACGGACTGCCCTTCTTCCAGCTTGGGCAGGAATTCCTCAGAACGAAGGGCGGGGACGGCAACAGCTACAACTCGGGTGACTCGGTGAACGCCATCGACTGGGACCGCACGGAGACGTACTCGACATCCGTGAACTACGTCCGTGGTCTTCTCGCGCTGCGCAAGAGCATCCCCGCGCTGAGGACCTCCAGTTACGCGACGATCGCCAAGAACACCAAGGTTCTCTCCGAATCGGGGTCGGTGGTCGCCTATCAGGTCACGGACACGTCGGATTCCAAGAACCCGAAGACCTATGTGCTGATCTTCAACGCCCAGGATTCCACCACGTCCACGAAGGCCAGGTCGCTGGCCTCGTCCAACGCCCAGACCGTGTCGCTGAACAACGGAACATACAAGGTTCTTGTGGCTGATGGAGAAGTGAGCACCGAGGCGAAGGCATCAGAGGTCACCGTAAGTGATGGCACCTACACGCCAGCCGATCTTTCGGCGACTGTGCTGGAACTCGTGACTACCTCCAACGACGGCGGGTCATCCGATAACGGGTCGAACAGTGGAACGGGAACGAATGGCGGAAGCTCCTCATCCAAGGACAAGGACACGTCCAGCGCCAGATCCTCGAGGAACGCGAAGTCTGACGACAAGGAATCCGCATCGCTGCTGTCCGCGACCGGATCCTCGGTCGGAACACTTGTGCTGGTCGTTCTCGCGATGTCCCTCACGGGGGCTGGAATCGTAGGCGGTGTACGTATGACAAGGCGGAAGGACCACTCACGATCCTCCCGCTGACGTTTGACGTCATGCCGAGCAGGAACGGGGCGTCGCAGACCATGTGTGTCATATCCATTGACGCGATGGCCGGCGGCGCCCCGCCCGCGGTGTTTCGGGGGAGTGCAACGATGGTCATGTCCGAGTCGGCCGACAAGATGAATGCCTGCGGGCGAATGCCGTCGCATGGTCCGGCACGGATGCCGTGAGGGCATGAGCGCGGTCGGCCATGGAACATGCGTCGCTTAACACGACGGGCGGGCCATCGGATGTGATGGATCACCGGATGTGACGGGCTAGGGAGCCGGCAAGGGTCGCCGGCATAAAACAGGAGGATTCGGATGCGCGCTTCGAAGGGTGTGTGGGGAAGGATTCGTTCGGTTGGGGGAGCGGTGCTCGCCATTGCTCTTTCAGCAGCGCTGGCGGTGTCCACCGTGCAGGTTCCCACCGGATATTCCTCAGGATTCACGGCATCCGCACATCGAGGCGATGTCATCGTGACCGCCTTCCAATACAACTGGAAGTCGGTGGCGAAGGAATGCACTCAGGTGCTGGGCCCCGCCGGCGTGGGATACGTTCAAGTATCGCCTCCTCAAGAAAGTATTCTTGGATCATCCTGGTGGACGTCATACCAGCCCGTCAGCTATCAGCTGGACTCGAAGGAGGGCACGGCATCCGAGTTCCGTAACATGGTCAGCACATGCAAGGCGGCCGGAGTGGGAGTGATCGTCGACGCCGTGATCAACCACACAACTGGTGTGGACACCGCGAAGGGTGTCGGCACGGCCGGAAACACGTACACAAGCACCGGAGATTTTCCCGCCGTACCCTACACCGCCAAGGATTTCCACTCCTGCGCCGAGAACATCATGAACTACCGCAATGTCACGGATGTGCAGGAATGCAGGGTAAGCGGGCTACAGGATCTGGACACATCGTCATCCCACGTCAGATCGGTTCTCGCCCAGTACTTCACGACACTTCTCAGCATGGGGGTGGCGGGCTTCCGCGTGGACGCCGTCAAACACATCGCGGCCGACGATGTGCTCGCCATCAAGAAACTTGTCGCGAAGAGGACGGGACGGTCGATCAACAGCATCTGGTGGATGCAGGAGGTCATCGGCAACGTGAACGAGGCGGAGGAGATCCAGCCCGATAAGTATCTGCGGTCAGGGCAGGTCAGCGAATTCCAGTACGCCTATCGTCTCAAGCGGCTGTTTGACGATTCCCTTATGGGAGGAAGCCTGACTCTTGACGAGATCGCATCGAATCTCGTGGCCAGCTCGAAGGCCTCGGTGTTCGTCACCAATTGGGACACCGAACGGGACGCGTCGACCTTGACGTACAAGGATGGCGACAAATACACGCTTGCCACCGCGTTCATGCTCGCCTATCCGTACGGATCGGTGAACGTGTTTACCGGATACCGCTTCACCGACACCAACGCCGGGGCACCAGGAGCCACCAGCGATTCCGTTCCCGACACCGTCTGCGACGCCTCGTCGACATCGGGTACGGGGTGGACGTGCTTCGACAGGAACGCTTCGATCATCGGAATGATCGGCTGGCACAACATAGCGGGTAGCACCCCGCTGATCGACTGGCAGACAGACGGCGACAACGTGGTCGGCTTCGGCAGGGGAGGGCGTGCCTTCATCGTGCTCAACAACTCATCGTCGGCCGCGCGCGTGACGTACGAAACCAGTCTTCCCGCCGGGTTGTACTGCAACGTGTACAAGGATTCGACATGCATGTCGAAGATTCGCGTGGGAGTCGATGGACGGTTCACCACGACGGTTCGGGCGGGTTCGGCGGTCGCCTTCCACGTGGGCTCCCGACCATGATCGCCGTCGGGAAACGCTGAAAACGGAAACACGCGGGGTCCGGCAGTGATGATAAGCTGAAGTTCCATGGCTAGAAGACAGCATGGCAGTTCACAGGGGCACGTCACCAAACACATTTTCGTCACCGGCGGGGTCGTCTCGTCCCTTGGAAAGGGCCTGACGGCATCATCGTTGGGACGCCTGCTCCGCAGCCGGGGAATCCGGGTTCTCCAGCAGAAGCTCGATCCCTACATCAACGTCGATCCGGGAACGATGAACCCCTTCCAGCACGGGGAGGTCTACGTCACCGAGGACGGGGCCGAAACCGATCTGGACATCGGTCATTACGAGCGCTTCCTCGACGTCTTCCTCAGCCAGAAGGCGAATGTCACGACCGGCCAGATCTATCAGTCGGTTCTGCGCAAGGAGCGGGCGGGTGAGTACCTCGGGCAATGCGTGCAGGTCATCCCTCACATCACCAACGAGATCAAGTCCCGTATGCGTGCGCAGGCGTCCGATGACGTCGATGTCATCATCACCGAAATCGGCGGGACCGTCGGCGACATCGAGTCGCAGCCGTTCCTGGAGGCCGCACGGGAGGTGCGTCGGGATCTGGGCCCGGAGAACTGCATGTTCGTCCACGTGTCCCTAGTTCCCTATATCGCCGCCGCCCATGAGCTCAAAACCAAACCGACGCAGCACTCGGTCATGATGCTGCGTCAACTCGGCATTTCACCGGACGCCCTTGTTCTGCGTTCGGACCGGCCATTGTCGCAGCCCATCAAGGACAAGATCTCCCTGATGTGCGATGTCGACGAGGAGGGCGTCGTCAACTGCGTGGACGCCCCGAGCATCTATGACGTCCCGAAGATCCTCTTCAATGAAGGTCTTGACGCGTATGTGGTCCGTGAGCTCGAGCTCCCGTTCCACGACGTGGACTGGGCCGACTGGGAGGATCTCCTCGACCGGGTCCATCATCCCAAGCACGAGGTCAACATTGCGATCGTGGGCAAGTACATCGACCTTCCTGATGCCTACCTGTCCGTGACCGAAGCCATCAAGGCGGGCGGCTTCGCCAACTACGCGAAGGTCAACGTGAAGTGGGTCGCGGCGGATCTGTGCGAGACGAACGACGGGGCCCGCGCCGCGCTCGCCCAGGTCGACGGCATCGTCATTCCCGGAGGATTCGGAATCCGAGGGATCGAAGGGAAAATAGGCGCTCTGCGATACGCGCGTGAGAATAAGCTGCCCGCATTGGGGCTATGCCTTGGCCTGCAGTCCATGGTTATTGAGTACTCACGACACGTTCTGGGACTTGAGGATGCGAACTCCTCCGAGTTCGAGCCGGACTGCGAGAACCCCGTCATCGCCACCATGGAGGAGCAGAAGGACATCGTCAACGGCAAGGGGGATATGGGCCACACCATGCGTTTGGGATCGTATCCGGCGGAGCTTGAGGAGGGCTCTCTGGTAGCGCGGTTGTATGGCACCCAGCACGTCACCGAACGTCACAGGCATCGCTATGAGGTGAACGTCTCGTACAAACAGCGTCTGCGCGAGGCCGGCCTGCGCATCAGCGGCGAAAGCCCCGATGGCGAGCTGACCGAGTTCGTCGAGCTTCCGCAGGATGTCCATCCCTTCTATGTGGGAACGCAGGCACATCCCGAGTTCAAATCCCGTCCGACCAAACCCCATCCCCTTTTCGCGGGACTGGTGAAGGCCGCACTGGACCATCAGGCGGCATGACGGTCGGAGATTCGACCTTCGACCGGATTCCGACAGCGTGAGCCGATTCCCGAAGACCCGTTGTGGCCACAAGCCCAGCGGGTCTTTCGTCGTCCACGCTTCCGCGAAGACCGAGCTCCGCACACGATTAGCGGAGAGCCGATTTTCACCCGGCGATTCTAGTTTTTGCACTCGGATTCTGTTAGGTTAACGGTTGGTAGCAACCCAACGAATGGAGGCAGCGGACGTGACGAATGAGACGTCTCAGGCCGCGGCGGACGTGGAGATGAGCCAGTATGTGGCCGACCGCTCGCGCGTCAACGAGGAGAAGATCAAACGCGACGACGAGATCATCGGCCAGTTCGGCGACTACGGCTATGGCTGGCATGATTCCGACGCCGCCGGGCGCGCCGCGCGCAAGGGCATTGATGAGGGAGTGGTGCGCGCGATCTCCGCGGACAAGCATGAGCCCCAATGGATGCTGGACATCCGGCTCAAAGGCTATAAGGCATTCCTCGAGAAGCCCATGCCCAACTGGGGCGTGGACCTCACAGGCTTCAACGCGGATGATTTCAAGTACTATGTGAAGCCGCTCGACAAGCAGGCCCAGACATGGGAGGACCTTCCCGACGACATCCGCAAGACCTACGACAGACTGGGGATTCCCGAGGCGGAGAAGAAAAGGCTTGTCTCCGGAGTCGCCGCGCAGTATGAGTCCGAGGTGATCTACAACTCCATCAGGGAGGACCTCAAGGAGCAGGGCGTCATCTTCGTCGACACTGACACCGCCGTGCGCGAGTACCCCGATCTGGTGCGCAAATACTTCGGAACCGTCGTGCCTCCGGCCGACAACAAGTTCGGCGCGCTCAACACCGCGGCATGGTCGGGCGGATCCTTCGTGTACGTTCCCAAAGGCGTGCATGTTGACATCCCGCTGCAGGCATACTTTCGTATCAACACTCCGAACATGGGCCAGTTCGAGAGGACCCTCATCATCGCCGACGAGGGATCGTACGTGCATTACGTGGAGGGGTGCACCGCGCCGATATACTCCACGGACTCACTGCACGCCGCCATCGTCGAGATCATCGTCGAGAAGCACGCGAGGGTTAGATACACAACCGTGCAGAACTGGTCGAACAACGTCTACAACCTTGTGACCCAACGGGCCTACGTCCGCGAGGGTGGAACCATGGAATGGGTGGATGGCAACATCGGATCCAAAGCGACCATGAAATACCCCGCCTGCATCCTGGCCGAGCCCTACGCCAAGGGGTCCACGATGTCCTTGGGCTTCGCGGGCACCGGGCAGTATCAGGACACGGGCGCGAAGATGATCCATCTGGCACCCCACACAAGTTCCACCATCGTGGCGAAGTCCATATCGCGAGGCGGCGGACGCTCCGCATACCGCGGGCTTGTCAAGATTCTCAAGGGGGCCGAGGGATCAAGCTCCTCAGTGGTGTGCGACGCGCTTCTGGTGGATGACTATTCCCGTTCGGACACCTACCCCCACGTCGACGTGCGCGAGGACGACGTGTCGATGGCCCATGAGGCCACGGTGTCGAAGGTATCCGAGGACCAGCTCTTCTATCTGATGAGCCGTGGCCTGGAGGAGAAGGAGGCCATGGGGATGATCGTGCGCGGGTTTGTGGAGCCCATCAGCCGCGAGCTTCCCATGGAATACGCCTTGGAACTCAATCGTCTGGTGGAACTGCAGATGGAAGGATCGGTGGGCTGACCCATGACGGAGGAACAACAACTGACCAGGGATCCGGGCCGGACCACGCCACGCGAACCCACCATCCCGACGGCCGACCCGAAGAACCCCTATGCCTTTCCCGCGGCCATGCCATCGAGCGCCGACCGTGAACCGCGCAGCTTCGAGGTGTCGTCCTTCCCCGTGCCCACGCGCAAGGACGACGACTGGCGCTTCACGCCGATCAACAGGATCACAGATTTCTTCGAATCGTTCGTTCCCTCCCATGCCACGACCGTGCGGGTGACCTCCATGGATGGCTCCGCTCCGGACGACGGGAACGTCAGGGTGTCGACCGTGCCGATGGGGCAGGAGCCCACTGGCACGGTCATGAGGCCCAGCGATCGCGCCTCCGCCGTGCAGTGGTCGGTGACGGACAAGGCCACCGTCGTCGATCTTGACGGAGAGCCAGACCAGCCCGTCCTGATCTCGATCATCGGCGGCGGCACCGATCTGGACTCGCTGCATCTGGTGATCAGGGCCCGTGACCGTTCGCATGCGGACGTCGTGATCGAGCACCATGGTCTCGCCAATCTGTCCGAGGGCGTGGAAATCGTCACGGGACGGGACTCCCGCATCTCCACCACGTTCATCCAGGAGTGGGATGCCGGGTCACGGCATGTGGGAAGCCACAGAATCCATGTGGGAGAGGGTGCGTCCCTGCGTCATTCGATGGTGACGTTGGGGGGAGATTTCGTCCGCATCCGCATGGACCAGGAGTTCGGCGGTCCCCAAGGCGATCTCAACATGCTGGGCATCTATTTTGTGGATCCGGGCGAGCATATCGAGCATCGCACGATGGTGGTGCACAACCATCCCGAATGCCGGTCGCGTGTCGTCTACAAGGGCGCGCTTGATGGCCGCCACGCGCATTCCACCTGGGTGGGCAACGCGTTGATACAACCGACGGCTCCAGGAACCGACTCCTATGAGCTCAACCGGAATCTCGTCCTCACGCCGGGAGCCATAGCGGATTCCGAACCCAATCTTGAGATCGAGAACGGCGACATCATCGGTGCGGGCCACGCCAGTTCGGTGGGTCGCTTCGACGACGAGGAGCTGTTCTATCTGCAGTCCCGCGGCATCCCCGAGAAGGAGGCGCGGAAGCTGGTCGTCAGGGGTTTCTTCGGGGAGCTTGTTGATGAGATCGGCGTCCCGGCGATTTCCGGGCATCTGATGGAGGTCATCGACCGCCGCCTGTCGCGCGGCGAGGATCAGGCCATGCGAACCGTATTGGAGGAGAAGTAATCATGTCAACCCTGCAGATCAAGGATCTCTACGCGTCCGTGGAGACCAAGGAGGGTCGCAAGCAGATCCTCAAAGGCGTTAATCTGACCGTCAACTCCGGTGAGACCCATGCCATTATGGGCCCCAACGGATCCGGAAAATCGACGCTCGCCTACACTCTGGCCGGTCATCCCAAATACGAGGTCGATTCGGGAGAGGTTCTGCTTGATGGAGTGGACATCCTCAAGCAGACCCCCGACGAGCGGGCCAAGGAGGGGCTGTTTCTGGCGATGCAGTATCCGGTGGAGGTCCCCGGTGTGTCCATGACAAACTTCCTGCGCACGGCGAAGACGGAGATCGACGGGAAGGCCCCTGCCATACGCGCCTGGGCCAAGGACCTCAGCGCGTCGATGAAAAGACTGCGCATGGATCCGAAGTTCGCGACCCGATCGGTGAACGAGGGGTTCTCCGGCGGCGAGAAGAAAAGAGCCGAGGTTCTGCAACTTGAGCTTCTCAAGCCCAAATTCGCCATTCTCGATGAGACGGATTCAGGCCTTGACGTCGACGCGCTGCGCATCGTCTCGGAGGGCGTCAATCGGGCCAAGGAGAACACCGGCATGGGAATACTCATGGTGACCCACTACACGCGCATCCTCAAGTACATCAAGCCCGACATCGTCCATGTTTTCGCCGAGGGCCATTTCGTGCGCACGGGAGGCCCGGAACTTGCCGACGAGCTGGAGGAGCAGGGATACGACCGCTATCTTCCAGAAGGCGCGCAGACGGAATCGGCGCTGGCATAGCGGATGTGAACGGATCGTCCCGCCGGGCACGTGGCTACCATGCGGGGAGCAAACACACCACAGGATTCTCATAATCGAGGAGATGGAAGGCGTCATGACGGATTTCACAGCGTTGCGCGGGCAGTTCCCCATACTTGACCAGACTATTCACGGACATCCGCTGATTTATCTGGACTCCGCCGCCACGTCCCAAAAGCCCGAGGTGGTCATCAACGCGGAATCCGATTTCTACCGGTCGATCAACGCGGGAGTCCATCGCGGGGCCCATGAGCTTGCCGCCCGAAGCACCATGGCGTTCGAGCACGCGCGCGCGTCAATCGCCGCGCTGGTCGGAGCAGACGCGCGAGAGGGCCATGAGGAGATCGTCGTGACCGCTGGTGCCACGGCGGGGCTCAACCTTCTTGCCACGGCGTTCGGAAACGCCTCTCTGGGACGTGGAGGAGATGCCGCGCGGCGCTTTGCGCTTAAGCCGGGCGACAACATCGTCGTATCACAAGCCGAACATCATTCCGTTTTGCTTCCCTTCCAGGAGCTGGCCGCCCGCACCGGAGCCACTTTGTCGTGGTTCGGCCTGACCAATGACGGCCGCGTCCGCACGGATATGGCCGACGACGTCATCACGGAGCGGACGAGGATCGTGGCCATCACCCATGTGGGGAACACGACGGGCGCGATCACGGACATAGCTCCGGTGGTCAAACGGGCACATGAGGTGGGTGCGATCGTCGTGTTGGACGCCTGCCAATCCGTTCCCCACCTCGCCGTCGATTTTCAGGCGATGGGCGTTGATTTCGCGGCGTGGAGCGCCCACAAGATGTACGGGCCAACTGGTGTGGGATTCCTCTATGGCCGTAGAAAGCTTCTTGAGGCTCTTCCTCCGGCGAGTTTCGGCGGGTCCATGGTCGAGTTGGCGTGGATGGACAAGCCTGCGCAGTATATGGCGCCCCCCGCCCGTTTCGAGGCGGGAACGCAGCCGGTGGCTCAAGTGGTCGCGGCCGCGGTGGCCGCGGACTGGATGCGGTCTGTGGGGATGGATGAGATAGAACGCCACGAGAGATCCATCACCCATGAGCTGCTCAGACTTGGCGATGTGGAGGGGGTACGCATCCTCGGTCCGCGTGGCGAGGACAATCGGATTGGCACTGTGGCCTTTGAGGTCGAGGGTGTGCACCCGCACGATGTCGGGCAGTATCTTGATTCCTTGGGCATCGCCATCCGGGTCGGTCACCACTGTGCGCAACCCGTCCATCGTCATTTCGGAGTATTCGCATCAAACAGGGCGTCAACCGGCGTGTACAACACCGCGCAGGAGGCACGTGATCTGGTCGAGGCGGTCAGGGGAGTGCGGCCTTTCTTCGGGGCATGATCCCGTGGACCGAACCGGATTCGTCAAGATTCAGGAAGACTTTGCGAAAAGATATGGAAACGAGTGCGATGAACGATTTTGACATGGATGATGAGGATCTACAGCAGATGTACCAGGAGGTGATTCTCGACGCGTCCAAAGATCCTCATGGACGTGTCAGATTCGCCGACGATCTCACCACGGAGGATTCCTCCGCCACGCTTGGAACGGCCACGATGGCGATGACGCATGACTATTGCACTGCGGGCGAATCCCATCAGTTCAATCCCACCTGTGGTGATGAGGCGACGATCCGCGTGGAGGTGTCCAGAGACGTTCCGCGAAGAATCGATAAGATCATCTGGGACGGACAGGGATGCTCCATATCTCAGGCGAGTTTGTCGGTGATGACGGACCTCGTGGAGGGCTCCACCGTCGATGAGGCGATGCGCCTCGAGGGATTATTCCATGATCTGATGAACTCCCGGGGTGCGGGCCTTGACGATGAGGCGCAGAACGAGGCGTTGGGAGACGCCGTTGTATTTCAGGGGGTCTCGCGCTATCCCATGCGCATCAAATGCGCGCTTCTGGCATGGGAGGGCATGAAGGATTCGGTCGCCAGGGCCGTGGCCGCTCAAACGCCACCGGCACAGGAATCCGTAACAGACACGACAGCCGACGACAGCAAGGACTGATCATGAGTACTTCGGACAACAGCACTCTGGTGCCACGGCCTCAGCAGACCATATTCGACACGGTCAGCGCGGTCTTCGGAGACGAGGAGACCGCTGGACGCGTGATGAACAATCCCTCCCTTCTGGCATCCGGGCAGAAGGAGATGCGGGCGACCGACCCCGTGGAAGGTTCGGCGGCCGAATCGTCATTCGGCTGCGGCGACCATCACGATGATGATGGCGACCATGAGTGCTGCGGCCAATGTGGTCACGATGATGATGACGATGGCGACGACAACGACATCCCACTCACCGCGGTCGACGAGATCGGCAGGGCGACGGCTCAGGACGTTCGTGAGGCCCTGCATCAGGTGATCGATCCCGAGTTGGGTATTGACGTCATCGATCTGGGTTTGGTGTATGGCATCGAGATAGATGACAAAGGCCGCGCCATCATCACCATGACGCTGACGACGCCCGCATGCCCTCTGACGGATCTGATCGAGGACGAATGCGCGAGCACGCTGGCGGGCCTTGTGGAGGAGTTCCGGATCGACTGGACATGGAATCCGCAGTGGACCGTCGACAGGATATCCGCGTCCGGACGCGACCAACTGGCGGCGATCGGATTCAATCTCGACAACATGCCCCGCTACTGATCTATGGGAATTGACCTATAAAGAAATACCTGCCTGGGGAATTCCTGCAGGGCCGTGCGGATTCCGTGTCACCCGAGGGGTTTCCGAGTCCAGAATCAACCGGTGGCTCGGCCCCTGCGAGGGACTCCGTAGCCTAACGAGACAGGGGACGAGTGGCATAGAACGTCACGGCGCTGGATGCCGCGACGTTGAGACTGTCCACATCATGACTCATAGGGATCCTGACAGTCAGATCGGATTGCGCTATTGTCCGGGAGGTGAGTCCGTCGCCTTCGGTTCCGAATATCAGGGCAATTTTATCGATCCCCCCATGCTCCGCCGGCTTTCGCAGGCGTCCGGAAAGATCGTCAAGCGATATGGATTCGTCGGTCAGTGCCATGGCCACGGTGGTGAATCCGAGCCCATGAAGCTCAGCAAGTCCCGACGCAGGCCAGAAACGGGTGTCATCCCCACCGATTCTGGTCCACGGCACCTGGAACACGGTTCCCATGGAAACCCTAGCCGCGCGCCTGTACAGCGGATCCCCGCATGACGGGGTGACGAGAACCGCATCGACATCAAGGGCCGCGGCCGACCTCATCAGCGCACCAACGTTTGTGGGGTCGACAATGTTCTCCATCACGGCCACACGCGACGCGCCCGCGCAGACCTCCTCGACCGTCGGCAGCTCCCATCGGCGCATCGCCGCGAGGGCTCCACGATGAAGCCGATATCCCGTCAGACGCCTCAGCTGTTCGGGGCTGGCCACATACACCGGAACATCCGGCCCCCATGCTGCGTCGATCATCGAGAACTCCCGTGTCATTCCATCGATCCACGGCTTCTCGACGAGGAGGGACAAAGGCTCGCGTCCGGCGTCCAACGCACGGTCGATCACCTTGACCGATTCGGCTATGAACAGGCCTTTGCTGGGTTCGAGCCTGTTGCGAAGCTGCGGCTCGGTGAGGTTGACGAAGGCGTCCAGACGTGGATCGTCGATGGAGTCCACGGCGATGATTCTCATGTTCCCTACACATCCTCTGGTTGCGGTCGGTGGATTCGACGAGGTGTCCAGCTACAAGAAAACCCCTTGACGAGCAAGGGGCTTGGTGTCGCCATCGTGTCCGGAGCGGGAGTTGAACCCGCACGCCTGTAAAAATAGGCACTAGCACCTCAAGCTAGCGCGTCTACCATTCCGCCACCCGGACGTGCTTTTTGGCAACGTGTTGAACTATAGCACCTTGGCGATGAGAACGCATTGGAGTGTCGCGTTGGCGAGTCCGCGGAACGTCCCGGGCACGCACGTCAGAGTCGCCGCCGTTGTAGCCTTGACATCATGACTGCACCCATGTTTCTTCTCGACACCGGCCAGGATGACGTTCCCCTCAATTTCGACGAGCTGCACGAGGGCTGGGTGCTCACGCTTCCCGATACCGTCCGCCGCCACGCCATACAGGCGATGAGGCTGTCATCGCAGGACGTTCTGCAACTGACCGATGGACGCGGTCTGCGAATCACGGCCACGGTCGAGGATCCCGCGCAGGGACGGGTGAGGGTGAATGACGTGGGCCGTGAATGCGGCCATGTGACGAGGATCGTTCTCGTTCAGGCTCTCGCGAAGAACGGCCATGATGAGCTTGCCGTGGATGCAGCGACGCAAATTGGCGTCGACGAGGTGGTCCCCTGGCAGTCGCATCGCAGCATAGCCAAATGGAAGGCGGGCCGGACCGACAGAAAATGGAGGCAGACCCTGGCGCGTTCCACCGAGCAGGCCCGCCGTTCATGGATGCCCGAGCTGCGAGACTGCGTCGACGACTCCGGAATAGTCGCGATATGCCGTCGCGCCTGCGTTCACGGGGAACTGGTCATCGTCCTCCATCAGGATGCGACGGTCACGTGGACCGGGCTCAAAGAGGCCATCGACCGCCTTTCCCAGCGGTGTGTCGATGATGGCCGCCCGCGCTCGGTCTATATCGTCGTGGGTCCCGAGGGGGGAATCGATGATGATGAGGTGGCCGCATTCACGGACGCGGGGGCCGAATCGTGTTCCATGGGGCCAACGATCATGCGCGCATCGGTGGCCGGACCAGCCGCCACGGCCTTGTTGTGCGAATCAATGGGCCGTTTCGATTCCCGTCCCACTGTCATGAACGACGACTGACGCCGCCGCGGATCGTGACGATGCGGACGTTTCCTCCTACGAGAGGCCATATCCGCCGCGCACAATATCATGAAGGGAGCGCCATGCTCGTGGATGGCGTCTGACACGAAGGAGAAATATGGCGGATTCGGATGAGTGCCTGTTCTGCGGCATCATCGCCGGGACCATACCCAGCGAGCGCGTGTATGAGGACGACATGGTCTATGCGTTCAAGGACATCAATCCCAAAGCCAAAGTCCATGTTCTGATCGTGCCGCGAAAACACTATCGGGACGTCGCCGCCCTGGCGAAGAACGATCCTGCGCTGCTGGCGCATATTGTGGAGACTGCCCAGGGAATCGCCGACAAAGCCTTCCACGGCGCGTACCGGCTTATCTTCAACACGGGACGTGACGCAGGCCAGAGCGTCTTCCATGTGCACGCCCATGTGCTCACCGGCGAGACGATGGACGAATAGGCTCCGTGGCAACGACAACGCGAATCATCACAGTTCCCCCCGAACTCGACGCCGTGAACGTCTTTGGCACGGACGACGCGATACTCCGTGAGCTCGAGTCGGGCTTCCCCGATGTGACCATCACGGCACGTGGAAACCAGGTCTCGATAGTGTCCACGGCGCGGTCGTCCGAATCCCAGGCGGCTCATGCGGAGGACATGCTGCGCTCCATCATCGCGGCGGCATATACCGGCCCGGTGGACATCGACACCATACGACGAATGCTTGATCGTAGGACATCCCCACGTGATCCGGCCCTCGAACCAACCGCATCATCCGGTCACGAACCCAGCTGGACCGACGGCGGACGCGCGGCGGACCGCGACGCGTGGGGACGCCAACGTCCACGGGTGCCGGGTGTTATCGTCTTCGCATCCGGTGTGCCGGTGCGTCCCAAGACGGCGGGACAGGTGAGGTATGTCTCCGCCATCGAATCGCACACCATAACGTTCGGCATCGGACCGGCGGGAACCGGCAAGACCTATCTGGCCGTCGCGAAGGCGGTCCGCGCTTTCCAGGACCATCGAGTGAGCAGGATAATCCTCACCCGTCCCGCGGTGGAGGCGGGGGAGAGCTTGGGATTCCTGCCCGGAACGTTGAACGACAAGGTCGACCCCTACCTTCGCCCTTTGTACGACGCGCTGTCGGACATGCTGGGCTCCGACCGTCTTCGCCGGTATCTGGATGACGGCACCATTGAGGTCGCACCCCTCGCCTACATGCGTGGACGCACTCTTAACGACGCCTTCGTCATTCTCGACGAGGCGCAGAACACCACCGAGCAGCAGATGAAGATGTTCCTCACGCGTCTGGGGTTCAACACAACCATGATCATCACCGGGGACGTGACGCAGGTGGATCTGACGGTTCCACGCTCGGGACTGTCGAGCATCGAGGGAATTCTCTCGGGCATCGACGACATCGCCTTCGTTCATCTCGAGGCCACGGATGTCGTACGCCACGCCTTGGTGGGGAGAATCGTCGAGGCGTATGATCGGGCCGCCGTCGCCCACAATGGACAACCGTCCGATGAAAGGAACCGACGATGAGCGTCGATGTGACGAACGAGACGTCATGGAGGATCGACGGGAAGGTCTTCTCCGATCTGGGAGTGTGGGTTCTTGATCAGATGAAGGTGAGCGTCAGCTCGGATCTGACGATCATCTTCGTCGACCCCGAGCCCATCGCCGAACTCCATCAGCGGTGGATGAGCCTTGAGGGACCGACGGATGTGATGAGCTTCCCCATGGATGAGCTTCGTCCCGGAGAGGATGGGCGCATCGACGAGGGCGTTCTTGGAGATATCGTGATATGCCCGTGGGTCGCCGCCCAGCAGGCTCTTGCCGCCGGCCATGGGACGATGGAGGAGATGCTTCTGCTGTGCATCCATGGCATTCTTCATCTTCTCGGCTACGACCATGGAACGCCGGAGGAGGAGAGACAGATGTTCGGTCTGCAACGACAGCTTCTTCTCACTTTCTTCGCGGCACGCTCCTCATCCATCGAACAGGCCGTTCTGCCACCCGGCGTTCCCGACGCCCTGGCTCTCTATGAGCGTGACCATTCGACATCGGCCAGGAGGTCGAGAGGATGATGTCTCGTTTCGAATTCGCGCCCGACGCCCTGACGCTTCCCCTCATCGTCGTTATGGCCGTTGTCGCATTTCTGCTCGTCTGGTTCTCCCTGACCATGGCTGCGTCGGAAAGCGCCGTCTCCAGAGTCACTCGAGCCAATCTCAACAATCTGATTCTAGAGATTCAGACGGATGATTCCCTGACTTCCTTCATGCGTATGAAGCGCATCGCCAGGGTCCACCGCGTGCAACGGCTCATATCCGACAGGTTCTCCACCGCCGGTTCCTGCGCGTTCTTCCGCATCGCCTGCAATGTCCTCGATGGCGTTCTTGTGGCATGCACAGTGGTGTTGTGCGGGGCGCCGCTCTGGCTGGCGTTGGTTGTCGGATGCGTTTTCGCCGTCATAGTGGCAGTGATCTCGGTTCTCGTCCGTCCTCGTTCGGCGGGCGCGTACAAGCCCGTCGACATCATGCTCAAACACGCCAGGGTGATTTCCGTCGCTGTGCTGCTCACGCCTTTTGCCAGCGTCGGCGGCCACAACACGACGCGACGACGGATCCGGTCCGGGGGAGACCCGTCGGATGACGAGGCATTGGAGGCCATCGCCCATGAGCAGGGCCGCGCCACCATAGACCGCCTCGTGGAAAGCAACGATTTCGATCCCGAAGTCTCCGAGATGCTTCGCAATGTTCTGACGCTGTCCGAAACACTCACGCGTGAGATCATGGTGCCGCGCACGGATATGATCTGCATCGCCAGGGACGCGAGCTTGCGCGATCTTCTCCGGCTGTGCACACGCTCCGGCTTCTCACGCATTCCCGTGATCGGATCGGATGTCGACGATCTTCGCGGCATCGCGTATCTTAAGGACGCGGTGCGGGCGACGGCCTTCAATCCGGCGGCCGGTGAGCGGACCGTGGACAGCATGTGCCGCCAGCCTCTTCTCGTTCCCGAATCCAAACCTGTCGACGACCTTTTCCATGTCATGCAGCGATCGCGCCAGCATGTCGCCGTGGTGATAGACGAATACGGCGGAATCGCGGGACTGGTGACAATCGAGGACACAATCGAACAGATAGTCGGAGAGCTTGAGGACGAGCACGACCGGACGCAGCACGCCGAACCCGAGAAAACAGGGGACAGGACCTGGCGGCTTCCCGCGCGCACTCCAATCGCCGACCTTGAGGAGCTTTTCGAGGTTGACATCGACGAGGATGACGTCGACACCGTCTACGGGTTGCTCACCAAGCTTCTCGGCAGCGTCCCCATTGTGGGGTCCTCTGCGGTGACCCGCGGTCTTCGGCTCACGGCCGTTGATTCCGCGGGACGACGCAAGAAGGTCTCCACCATCCTTGTCGAACCTGACACCGGGGAATCGCATCGAATCAAAGCCGTTCCGGAGGACATGCCGGATGGGCGCGCAACAGCAGACAAGAGTGAGGAAGATCAATGACGGCCAAAGATGAGGGAAATACGGCTACATCCGGATACCGGTCGGGTTTTGTGGCCATCGTGGGGCGTCCCAACGTCGGGAAATCCACATTGACCAATGCTCTTGTCGGGACCAGCGTGGCGATAGCATCATCGCGTCCGGAGACCACGCGCAAAGCGATCAGAGGCATACTCACAACCGACCATGCCCAGCTCGTCCTCGTCGACACCCCCGGAATCCACCGTCCACGAACTCTTCTGGGACAACGCCTCAACGATGTCGTCAGCGACTCCCTCGCCGACGTGGACGAGGTCGCCTTCCTTCTTCCCGCGGACCAGAAGATCGGACCAGGAGATCAGATGATTCTCTCCCGGCTCCGCTCCGAATTCTCCTCCACGCGGTCGAACCGGCACGGGGAGAATGCTGAGCGTGGGCAGGATATTAAGGCGGAGAAAGGGAAAATTGAAGAGGGATGGCGGATTCCCGTCATCTGCATCGTCACCAAAATCGACGCGCTCAGCCGCCACGATCTGGTCAACAAGCTCGTCGAGATCCAAGAATTCGCGGACTTCACGGAGATCGTTCCGGTCAGCGCCTTGGATGACGACAACGTCGACGAGGTGCGGTCCGTACTCATCGACAACATGCCCGAGGGGCCCCAGATGTATCCGGAGAGCCAGCTGACCGAGGAGCGGCCCGAAGACACGATAGCCGAGCTCATACGAGGAGCCTTCCTCGAAGACCTTGAGGACGAGCTTCCGCACTCCCTGGCCGTTGTGGTGGATTCGATCGACAGACCGGAAACCGGTGACTCCGGTGCGCAGGGTGGAGCGGGCGTGTCCGCCGCGCGGGTGATGGTCTCGATCTACGTCGAGCGCGACTCGCAGAAGCCCATCATCATCGGCCACCATGCCGAGCATCTGGTGCGCGTGAAGAAGAAGCTGCGCACGCCCGTCAACCGCATCGTCGGTATGCGCAGCACCCTTGATCTGCACGTCAAGGTCGCGAAAGGATGGCAGTCCGATCCCAAAAAGCTGGACAGGCTCGGATTCTAAAACGCGATGGAGGAACGTGCTGCCGGGAATCGCTCCATTGCCACTCCCGGCAGCACGTCGGACCGACGATGGAGGAGAACTATCGACGGCGCGTGTACATCTGAGTGTTGAGAAGCGTTGAATAGCGCCTCAGCACCTTGGGCCGTATGACCTTCATGGACGCGGTCATCAAACCGTTCTCCATGCTGAACTCCTCGGGAAGGATGATGAACTTCCTGACCGATTCCGCCCGCGAGAAACCCTCGTTGGCCTTGTCGACGAACTCCTGCACACGGGCGCGGACCGCCGCGTTGGACGACGCCTGCTCCATGGACATGTCGGCATCCAACCCCTGTGCCGCCAGCCAAGGGCGCAGCGACGACTCGTCGAGCGTCACCAGAGCCGATATGAACGGCCTCTTGTCGCCCAGAACAAGAGCCTGCGACACGAGCTCGCAACGCTGAATGACCTCCTCGATGGGGCCAGGAGACACGTTCTTCCCACCTGCGGTGATGATCAGATCCTTCTTGCGGCCGGTGATGAACAGGAAGCCCTCGCCGTTCATACGCCCAAGGTCACCGGTCGCGTACCATCCATCCGAGGTAAACGAGGTGCCGGTCGCATCGTCGTTCTTGTGATAGCGATGGAAAACCGCTCTTCCCCTGACCTGCACCTCTCCGTCCTCGGCGATGCGCAGCGAGAATCCGGGGAAGGGGATTCCCACGGAGCCCTCGTGGAAGGGGGTTCCCAGAGGATTGAACGCGCAGGGCGCCGTCGTCTCCGTCAATCCGTAGCCCTCATAGACGGGGACATCGGCGCCACGGTAGAAGGCGAGAAGATCAGGGTCAAGCGGGGCGCCTCCGGTCACGATCCATTTGACCCGTCCTCCAAGCACCTGACGCAGTGGCCGGTATATCACCGGATCGTATGCGGCGCGCCTTGTCGCCAGAACGCGGCCGGCACGACCCTTGCCGTTCATCTGCTTCATATAACGTTGCGCGGTGACGACGCCACTGGCGAAAAGAAGTCCTTTGGCTCCATGCCCCGCCTTCTGCGAGGCCGCGTTGTACACCTTCTCCAGCACACGGGGAACGACGATCATAACCGACGGCTTCGCCAGCTGTAGGTCGGACAGCAACGTTTTGATGCCTTCCGCGATGTATATCCGCATATCGCTGGCGACAAGGATGTAGTTGATGGCCCTCGCGAAGGAATGCGCCTGCGGAAGGAACAGGAGCGCGGTGTTCCGGGGGTCGTGCAGAAGCTCGGGCATGTAGTCGGGAAGGTTGAGCGCCGTCATGCAATAGTGCTCGTGGGTCATCTCCACGCCTTTGGGGGCGTCGGTGGAGCCCGAGGTGTACACGATGGAGCAGAGGTCGCCTTTGCCTATGGAGTCGATCCGCGCATCCAATGACGCATCGTCGACCGTGGAGCCGAAGGCCTGGAGCTCGTCGAGTCCACCCGTCTCAAGGCACAGGATCCGCGTCAGCGAGGGGCATTCGTCAATAGCACCGTCTGCCTTGTCACGCATATCCTTCGATCCGACGATCAGCATAACCGCATCCGAGTTGTTCACGATAACGCGGATCTGCTCCGCCGAATCGGTGTCATAGATGGTGGCGAGCACACCGCCGCAAGCCATCACGGCCGCGTCGACGACATCCCATTCGTACGAGGTCCGGCACATGAAGGCCACGGCGTCGCCCTTGCGAAGACCGTAATGCAGCAGTCCCTTCGCCGCGGATCTCACATCGGCGATGAACTCGTTCGCCGTCCGGGTGATCCAGACGCCATCCCTGCGGAACGTGTACAGAGGTTCGTCCCCCATACGCCTCGCGCGATCCGCGTAGATGTCATATATCGACGTTCCCGCGGGAATCTCCGGATTCCCCTCCGTCCTCGACGTCAATAGACCGGTCGCCGCGTCAATGAACGTGGTCGTCGGATACCCGGCGCCCCAATCGTGGATATGCGGCAGTCTCATCGTCGAAAGATCCTCGCTGACTTTGACGCCGTCATCGGACCCGTTGTGTCGTGTGGGATGGACGAAATCCCCTGTCACGCTCAATGCCTTGCGGGCAACATCGAGCGTCTGTTTTCTCCACGCGTTGATAATGGACACCGCGTTCTCCTTGATCTCGCATCCCCACTGGTGTTTCCGAAGAGTCCATCGTAATGGTCTTGCCGCCTCGCGTCACCTTACGGTCGCGTAGGCTGACGCGCGGCAGGGCGACGAGCCATGGCCCTCGGACCTCCGCGCTGTCCCGAGACGTGGACGCGGAACCACTCTTCGGGTTCTCCGCGCCTAAAATAACCACGTTGTCTGTCGGGGCGTGCCGGGGGAACACAGCCCGCTGGCCCAGATCCCTGGTCGATGAGGTCGTCGGCGTGACGCCGGCGTCACGAATATGAAAGGGTGGATTGTTCGCATGGTCGAAGATACTTCGGCGGAATCCGGACCGGTCTATGGAGTGCTGGATGAAGCCTCGGATGACGAGCGTCGCGTCGCGGTGACTCCGGACATCGTCACACGGCTGCGGAAGGCGGGGATCGCATGTCTTGTCGAATCCGGCGCCGGACACGGCTCGCATTTCAGCGATGACGACTACACGAAGGCCGGGGCCTCGGTCGCGTCACGCAATGATGTGGTCACCGGAAGCGACATTCTGGGATTCGTATCGCGCCCGTCCCTCGACCTTCTCGACTCGGTTCCCCAGGGAACGTGGATCGTGGGCATGCTGGGATCGTGGACCGACCAGGAATACGTCGACGCGCTGAATGCCCGGGGCCTTGTCGGAATCGCGATGGAAAAGCTTCCACGCCGCCTCAGCTCCGCGCAATCCATGGATGAGATGACATCACAGAATTCCGTGATGGGATACAAAGCGGTGCTCGTCGCCGCCAACGCCTATGGATCGTTCCTTCCGATGATGACCACAGCCGCCGGAACCGTTCGCCCGGCCAAGGTCCTCGTGCTTGGCGCCGGAATAGCCGGACTGCAGGCAATTGGCACGGCACGGCGTCTGGGAGCGGTGGTGACCGCCTATGATGTGCGGGATGCCTCGCGCTCGGAGGTCGAATCTTTGGGAGCCAAATTCCTCGATCTGGGTCTTGATCTTTCGTCAGGCCAGGGTGAGGGCGGATACGCCAGGGAATTGACAGATGAGGAACGGGCCGCGCAGCAGGCCGCCGTCGATTCGCGTGCCGCCGATTTCGACATCGTGATCACCACCGCCAAGGTTCCGGGCCGCCGTCCTCCCGTCCTGCTCACCGCAGCCGGAGTCTCCGGATTGCGCCGAGGTGCGGTCGTCGTCGACTGCGCGGCCAGCGATCTGGGCGGAAACGTCGAGGGATCCTCCGTGGGCACCATCGTCACGGAGAACGGGGTCACTATCATTGGTGCGCCTGATCTGCCGAGCGGCGTACCCGACACGGCCTCCGCGCTGCTTGCCCGGAATCTGGCCGATGTGGTGTCCCATTTCGTCAGGGACCATCATCTGAAGGCCATTCATGACGATCTTGACGATGCGTTGGTCGTCACCACGCCCGACATCTTCGAGGAAGGGGAGTAAAGAATCATGGATACCGTCGTGGTGTCAATAACCCTGTTCATTCTGGCGCTTCTGATCGGCGTCGAGGTTATCGGGAAGGTTCCCGCGACCCTGCACACGCCGTTGATGTCAGGCGCGAACTCCATACATGGGATTGTGATCGTCGGCGTCATCATCGTCGCGGCCGAGGCTGATTCCACGCTGTCCTACGTGCTGATATTCCTCGCAGCCTTGCTGGGAACTATGAACGTGGTCGGTGGCTATGTGGTCACCGACAGGATGCTCGAGATGTTCCACAGCTCGGCTCCCCGTCCCCACACGGACGACGCCAAGTCAGTGCGGAGCGCCACGAAGGGAGATGCTCAATGAACACGCTTGATCTTGTGTCATGGTTCGTGTATCTGACGGCTTCGGTCCTGTTCGTCGTCGGATTGCATTTCATGAATTCGCCGAAAACCGCAAGAACCGGTAACCGCATCTCCGCAGTCGGCATGATAGCGGCGATTGTGATGGCTTTCGTGCATCTCGCCGTGGGCGGATTCGTCTCATCCGTGGCCGTAGTCGTCCTTATCGCCGGGATCGTTCTAGGAGCGGTGGCCGGAGTCGTCTCGGCCGTTCGCGTGAAGATGACCGACATGCCCCAACTGGTGTCCATCTTCAACACGGTCGGAGGCGGAGCTGCGGCTCTGGTGGCGCTTAACGACATTCTGTCGTCACGGGGCGAGCCCTCCATGGTGGTGCTGATCACGGCAGGTCTGGGAATCCTCATCGGATCGGTCACCTTCTCCGGCTCGCTGATCGCAGCCGGGAAGCTGCAGGGTGTGGGATTCCTCCGCAGGCTGTCGCTGCCGCAACGGGGGATCTGGAATGTCATCGTGGCGGTTCTGACGATCGCGTCCTTCGTCATGCTGTGCGTCCAGCCCGACCGCCGCGTTCTGTGGTCCATCCTCACGGCGGTTCTCGCCCTCGTCTACGGACTGGTCTTCGTCATCCCGATCGGTGGCGCCGACATGCCCGTCGTCATCTCCGTGCTGAATGCGTGCACCGGAACGGCCGTGGCGATGAGCGGTCTCGCGATCGGCAACGTCGCACTGATCGTCGCCGGAGCGCTGGTCGGAGCCGCGGGAGTCACTTTGTCCCTGCTTATGGCCAAGGCCATGAATCGCCCACTCCATACCGTTCTGGCTGGAGGCTTCGGAACTTCGGAATCGTCGTCGTCGCAGGGAGCCGGCCCCGAGGGCACCATGCGCGAGGGAAGCGCCGACGATCTGGCTGTCCAGCTGGTCTATGCCTCGAAGGTCATCTTCGTTCCGGGCTTCGGTCTCGCCCAAGCGCAGGCGCAGCGTGAGCTGGCAGATCTGGGCGAGATCCTCAAATCCCATGGCGTGGAGGTTCTCTATGCGATTCACCCGGTCGCTGGGCGCATGCCCGGACACATGAACGTGCTTCTCGCCGAGGCGAATGTGCCCTACGAGGAGCTCATCGACCTCGATGACATCAATCCGCAGTTCCCGTCCGCTGATGTAGCGCTGGTGGTCGGAGCAAACGACGTGACCAATCCCGCCGCCCGCAAGCCGGGTTCCGCGGTTTCCGGGATGCCCATCCTCGATGTCGACAAGGCCCAGCATGTCGTGGTTATGAAACGTGGACGCGGACGTGGATATGCGGGAATCGAGAATGAGCTCTACTTCCGCGACAACACGCAGATGGTGTTTGGGGACGCCAAATCAAGCCTCCAGGCCGTCATCGCGGCAGTTAAGGATCTGCTGGCGTGAGATCCGCGCGATGCCGGGACAGGCATGTCCGTAACCTCGTGGTAGAATCCTCGGGAAGCTTTGGCGAGGGTTTGAATAACCGTTATCGACTCGGCGATGGTCCATCCCGTGATGGTCCGCGGCGTGTCGTGGCGCCCGGGCGGACACGCTGGAACGACATCGCGCCGCATGACGTAGGTGTCCTGGACTGACAGGAGTTGCCACAATGGCCAACACAATCGCAATCAAGGGTGAGGTTCGCACCGAATTCGGCAAGGGAGTGGCTCGTCGCATGCGCGTCGCTGGCAAGATTCCCGCGACGATCTACGCCGGTGGCGCCGATCCCGATTTCATCGAGCTTCCGATGAAGGAGACCACACTCGCGCTACGTCGCACGAACGCGTTGTTCACTCTTGAGTTCGGCGGAGAGAAGAAGCTCGCCGTCGTCAAGGACGTTCAGCGCAATCCTGTGAAGAGAATCGTCGAGCACATTGATTTCTACGAGGTCCGCGCCGGTGAGAAAATCGCCGTCGAGGTCCCTGTCTTCGTCGAGGGGACGCCGAAGGGCGCCGCCGTGGCGTTCGTGGACATTCAGGAGCTGAGGGTTCGCGCCGATGTGGCCAACCTGCCGGAGCGCATCGTCGTCAACGTCGATGGACTCACCGACGGAACCAAGGTGTTCGCCAAGGATCTGGAGCTCCCCGAGGGCGCTGAGCTCGACATCGAGGATGTCGAGGCGTCCGTGGTGACCGTCGAGGTTCCTGAGGATGCGACCGCGACGACCGCCGGCGAGGAGACCGCCGAAGCCCCAACCACCGACGCCGACGCCGCTCCGGCTGACGCCGACGCAGACAACGCCTGATCTTCGCCACTTCGACGATATCGGTCGAGACGGTAGATAACGATGGAAGGGAGCCCAATCGCGGGCTCCCTTTTTCATATCGTGAACCAGCGCGCCGCGACGACGCTCCGTGGTGACACACTGGAGAAGGAGCTCCGCCAGAAGCGGGGTATCAATGTCGAATGCGGCCACTGAAAGGCCGCGGAATGAAGAAGTGGACAATGGCTGAACAATCACATCACGATCCCACCGAGACGACGAAGCTGGCCGAGCGCTTCGCCGTTCTCCCGAACGAGAATCCCGCATCCGACGCGAAGCGTCAGGAGCTCATCGACAAGCCCGCCTTCGGGCAGGTGTTCTCGGACAACATGGCCCATATGTCGTGGACGAAGGGGGAGGGCTGGTCGGATAGGCGCATCGAGCCGTACGCCCCGCTGAAGATGGATCCTGGCGCATCCGTCCTCCATTACGCGCAGGAATGCTTCGAAGGCCTCAAAGCCTATCATCATGAGGATGGATCGCTGTGGCTGTTCCGTCCCGACGCCAACGCCGAGCGCTTCCAGAACTCCGCGAAGCGCCTGTACCTTCCCGAGGTGTCGATCGACGACTTCATCGGCTCCGTCGCGGCTCTGGTCAGGCGAGATGCGGCGTGGGTTCCCACGCGCCGCGAATACACTCTGTACATGAGGCCCTTCATGTTCGCTTCCGAGCCCTTCCTCGGCGTCCGCGCCCCGGAGGAGGTCGAGTACTGCGTGATCGCTTCCCCTTCTGGCCCCTACTTCGCCGGTGGCGTCAAGCCGGTAAGCATCTGGGTCGAGGACAAATGGTTCCGCACGGGACCCGGGGGAACCGGATTCGCCAAGTGCGGTGGCAACTATGCGGCCTCCCTTCTGGGAGAATACCGTGGCGTTGACAACGGATGCGAGCAGGTGTGCTTCGTCGACGCGGCGACCAAGACCTATCTCGAGGAGCTTGGCGGAATGAACATGTTCGTCGTGCACAAGGATGGACATCTTGAGACGCCATCACTCACCGGGAACATTCTTCCGGGCGTCACGCGCCGCTCGTTGATCCAGCTCGCCGGGGACAAAGGTCACGACGTCGTCGAGACGATGATCAAGCTTGACGATCTTCTCGACCAGATCAAGTCCGGCGAGGTCACCGAGGTGTTCGCCTGCGGCACCGCGGCCATAATCACCCCGATTGGACGGTTCAAGTCCGAGAAGTTCGATGTGACGGTCGCAGATGGCGGATCAGGTGAACTGACGATGCAGCTGCGAAACGATCTTCTGGGAATCCAGCTCGGCGAGATCGAGGATCCGCACAACTGGATGTGGAAGGTCATGTAGCCCCAGGATCACGGCAGGGGTCCAAGGCGGTGGTGCACGGATATGTCGGTGCGCCACCGCCTTGTTTTTATATCCGCGCCGGCCACGCTCGCGACGCGCCGTGTGCCCATTCCGTTATGGTTGGTGGCTGTATTGTGCCTGATGGCTGTGCGGCGCAGTAAGTTTCGTTCCGCCGTTCCCGCGGACCCGCGCGGATGCAGGCTTGAGAACGATGGAGGGAGGTGGCGGGATGCGCGTCGCGCTTGAAAGCAATGGCTTCTTTATGGGAATCGAGTACCTCGCGGTGTTCTTCTGCGGGATCATGGGAGGGTTGAGCGCCATCAAGCGCGGCTATGACCTCTTCTCCATCGTGCTCGTCGCCTGGCTGACCGCTCTGGGCGGAGGGATCCTGCGTGACGTGCTTCTCGGGGATCTTCCGCCTGTGGGGATCTCCGACAGGGGTTTCGTCCTCACGGCTCTTGCGGCCGGACTTGTGGCTGCGTTCGCCCACCCCGAGGTGGAACGCATGTATTGGACGATGATCGTCGTGGATGCCCTAGCTTTGGGACTTTTCGCGGTCAACGGGACCGCGAAGTCGCTGTCCATGCATGGCTCGGGCATGACGGCCGTTTTCATGGGCATGTTCACCGCTTTAGGTGGTGGCCTCATACGGGACACTCTTCTCAACGAGGTGCCGATGGTCATTCGCGACAGGCACTGGTACGCGGTTCCCACGGCTGTCGGGTGCGTCCTCACGGTTGTGGTCTTCCGCGCCACACAGAGGGGGGACATCGGCTTGCACATCGAGATGGCTTTGGACGTGGGCATTGTGGCGCTTGTCGTCGTGATGCGGGTCCTGTCCGTGGCTTTCAACATCACGCTTCCCGGAGCCGTGGAGCGTGACCGCTTCGATTTCCATGAGCAGGGAAGGTATCTGGCGCGGCCTGTCATACATCCTCACGGCCACGGAGCCCGTGGCGGCGGCGGGGGACAGGAAGGGGACTCACAGGACACCGTCCAATGATTCCACCAGCGAATATAGCTGTGGGCCCGATGCCTTATCGACATCGGGCCCACAGCACGGGCGGAAACGTCCGTGGAAACGACTCAGAGAGCGTTAATCGCAAGCGCCAGACCGGACTTGCGGTTGGCGGCCTGGTTCTTATGGATGACGCCGACGCCGGCAGCCTTGTCAAGCTTGCGGGCAGCGACCTGATAGGCGGCCTGAGCGGCTTCCTTGTCACCGGACGCGATAGCCTCGCGGGTGGCTCGGATGGCGGTCTTGATGCCTGACTTCACGGCGACATTGCGCACGTGGGACTTCTCGTTGGTCAGGACACGCTTCTTCTGGGACTTGATGTTTGCCACGGTTTACACTCCATACGACATTGGCTCAATAGACATACGGTGCTGATGATAGCACAATCGGTCGCTCAGCATACGCCATAGGCTTCAGATCGCACAAGCTGGACGGCACGTCCCGTCTCCTTGGCGGACTGTAGACTGGTGTGGCGCGTTGAACGTCACCGAATGGTCGGTGCCGAAGGAGGGCAGTCGTGTCGCAACAGAAGAACATCCCGGGGTATACGGACCAATCACTGATCCGCAACTTCTGCATCATCGCGCATATCGACCACGGCAAGTCGACAGTCGCCGACCGCATACTCCAGCTTTCGGGAATCGTCCCCGAACGCGAGATGAGGGACCGGTTCCTCGATCGGATGGACATCGAGCAGGAACGGGGAATCACCATCAAATCCCAGGCGGTCCGCGTCCCCTGGACCGTTGATGGCACCGAATACACTCTGGGGATGATCGACACCCCGGGTCATGTCGACTTCACGTATGAGGTGTCCCGAGCGCTGGCGGCCTGCGAAGGGGCCGTTCTTCTGGTCGACGCCACACAGGGGATCGAGGCCCAGACCCTGTCGAACCTTTATATGGCAATCGACCATGACCTCACAGTCATCCCGGTGCTCAACAAAATCGACCTCCCCAGCGCGGAACCAGACAGGCACGCCGATGAGATAGCAGGCCTCCTGGGATGTGAACCATCCGATGTGATGAGGGTCTCCGGCAAGACGGGAGAAGGCGTCTCGGATCTGCTCGACAGAATAGTGCGTGAGGTTCCCGCTCCGCACGGCGACCCCACGGCCCCGCCCCGGGCGCTGATATTCGACTCCGTGTACGACTCGTACCGCGGGATCGTCACGTATATCAGAATGGTTGACGGCGAGCTCAGAAGCAGGGGAAAGCTGCGCATGATGGGGATCGGCATGACGCACGATCCCATCGAAATCGGCGTGGTCAGCCCCGATATGACACCGACGCAGGCTCTGGGCGCGGGCGAGGTCGGCTACGTCATCACGGGAGCCAAGGATGTGAGCCAGTCCAAGGTGGGAGACACCATCACCTCGGCGGACAATCCCGCGTCGACCGCGTTGGAAGGCTACCGCGACCCCAAACCGATGGTGTACGCAGGATTGTTCCCGATCGACAACGCGCAATTCCCGGACCTCCGCGACGCGCTGGACAAACTCAAACTCAATGACGCGGCCCTGACCTATCAACCGGAGACGTCGGTGGCACTGGGATTCGGATTCCGGTGTGGATTCCTGGGACTTCTGCATATGGAGATCGTCTCCGAGCGATTGGAGCGCGAATTCGGCCTGGATCTGATCTCCACGGCTCCGAATGTGACCTACGATGTCACCTCCGAGGATGGAAGCGTGCATCATGTCACGAATCCCAGCGAATTCCCCGAAGGTAAGGTCAAAAAGATCATCGAGCCCATGGTCGCGGCCGACATCATCACGCCCAAGGATTTCATCGGCGCCGTCATGGAACTATGCCAGGACCACCGCGGGGCGATGGGAACGATGGAGTATCTGAGCACGGACAGGGTGGAGATGCATTACCGCATTCCCTTGGCCGAGATCGTCTTCGACTTCTTCGACCAGCTCAAAAGCCGCACGAAAGGCTACGCGTCGTTGGACTACCACGAGGACGGCGAGCAGGCGGCCGATCTCGTCAAGGTGGACATCCTCATCCAAGGCGATACGGTCGACGCGTTCAGCGCGATAGTCCATCGCGACAAGGCCTACTCGTACGGAGTGATGATGACCAAGAAGCTGCGAGAGCTGATACCGCGCCAGCAGTTCGAGATCCCCATCCAGGCCGCCATCGGCTCGCGCATCATCGCGCGCGAGAACATCAGGGCGCTGCGCAAGGATGTTCTCGCTAAGTGCTACGGCGGCGACATCACAAGAAAGCGCAAGCTTCTCGAGAAACAGAAGGCTGGGAAAAAGCGGATGAAGATGCTCGGCCACGTGGAGGTGCCCCAGGAGGCGTTCATAGCGGCGCTCTCCACGGGGGCGGCAGGAACGGACCGCGACACCAAGGACAAGATCCGCGCGGCGGAGAAGTCCTCCTGATGTCCTTCGGAGTCTACATCCACGTCCCCTTCTGTCTGCGCCGTTGCGGGTACTGCGATTTCAACACCTACACGGCGGTGGACCTCGGGGGGGGCGCCAGCCGTGACACCTACGCCCGGCTGGCCGCCGAGGAGATGCGCTCCATACGTGAGTGGCAGCTTCGCGAGAACATCGAGGAGCCGGCAGCGTCCAGCGTGTTCTTCGGAGGGGGAACCCCGACGATTCTTCCCGCCGACGATCTGGTGGCTATGCTCGACGCGGTTCGGAGCATCTGGGGGATACGTCCTGACGCCGAGATCACGACCGAGGCGAATCCGGACACGGTCGACGCGGCGTACATACGACGGCTGGCGGATGGCGGCTTCACACGCATCTCTTTTGGCATGCAGTCGGCGGTTCCCCGCGTCCTGCGGACATTGGACCGAACGCATACGCCACGGAACGTCGAGGCCGGGGTAAGCGCGGCGGACTCGTGCTCCCTGCGTTCCAGCGTCGACCTCATCTACGGAACGCCAGGAGAGAGCCTGTCGGACTGGGAGGCCTCCCTGCATGCCGCGATCGACCTTGGCGTGCGGCATGTCTCGGCCTACGCCCTGACGATCGAACCCACCACCGGCATGGGGCGCCGTATCCAGAGCGGCACGCTGTCCAGACCCGACGACGACGATGAGGCCCGCAAATACGAAATCGCGGACGATATGCTCTCCGCGTCCGGCCTGAGATGGTACGAGATATCGAACTGGTCGCGGCCGGGATACGAAAGCGTCCACAACCTCTCCTACTGGCGGAATGAGGATTGGGCGGGAATAGGCCCGGGGGCGCATTCGCACTATTCGAAGAACGGACGCGACATCCGGGCTTGGGATGTCAAGCATCCACGCGCATGGGCGATCTCCCTGGGGTCGGGAAGGATTCCATGGGCGGGAAGCGAGGCATTGGGAACCCAGGAGCGCGTGGAGGAGGCCGTCATGCTGGGCATGCGCCTACGGGAGGGACTCGATCCCGCCACGGTCGAATCACTGTCGGGGCGACGCGTCGATCCAACCGCGATTCAATCTCTCGTGACCGAGGGTCTCATCGTTCACGAAGGGGACCGTCTCGTCGCGACCCGCCGCGGCAGGCTCCTCAACGACATCGTCATAGGCGCGCTTCTGGATGCGGTCGGACAGTGAGAGGTGGTATCCCGGGAATCGCCTGTACATCATATGGACACGGTGTGCGGCGTCGACATGTCCGGGCTGTATCGTGTGATGGCACTGTTCAACAACGACGGGTCAGGCCCGTCTCTGGAGTGAGGTGATTGTGGTGACGTTTCAAGCTCCCCTTGATTTGACGACTCATCGCGCCGAAGGACTTTACGATCCCTCGCAGGAGCATGACGCCTGCGGCGTGGGCATGGTGACGACTCTCAACAGGAAGCCCGAACGAGCCATAATCGATTCGGCCATCGAGGTTCTGGTCAACCTCAACCATCGAGGGGCTGTGGGTGCCGAGGAGAACACCGGCGACGGCGCGGGAATCCTTCTGGCCATGCCCGACGCGTTCATGCGCGCTGTTGCCGGTGTCGGCCTGCCCGCCGCCGGGGCATACGCTGCGGGAATCGCCTTTCTCGACAGGGACATCGCGCAGGCGGGACATCAGCAGCAGGCCATAGCCGACATCGCCCGCGAGGAGGGACTTGATGTCCTCGCTTGGCGTGACGTGCCGACGAATCCCAACGGACTGGGCCTCCAGGCGCTTGCCTCAATGCCATCGTTCAGAATGCTCGTTCTGGCGGCACCGGATCGGACGACGTCTGGAATCGCCTTGGACAGGATGACGTTCCGCGTGCGCAAAAGGGTGGAACACGAGGTCGGGACCTATTTCGCGTCTCTATCGTCCCAGACGATCACCTACAAGGGCATGCTCACGACGATGCAGCTCACCCCGTTCTTCCCCGATCTGTCCGACGATCGCATGGCCACAACCATCGCCATCGTCCATTCGCGCTTCTCCACGAACACGTTCCCCAGCTGGCCTTTGGCCCAGCCTTTCCGGATCATCGCGCACAACGGGGAGATCAACACCATCCAGGGCAACAGAAACTGGCTGTCCGCCCGTGAGGGACGTCTTAGCAGCGACCTTCTCGGCGAGCTGTCTCCGCTTCTGCCCATCACCACGCCGGGATATTCGGATTCCGGAACCTTCGACGAGTGCCTCGAGCTTCTGCATCTGGCCGGACGCAGCCTTCCCCATGCGATATCGATGATGGTTCCCCCCGCGTGGGAGAAGGATCCCGACCTCGATCCCGACGTCAGAGCCTTCTACGAGTACAACAACACTCTTATCGAGCCGTGGGACGGACCTGCCGACATCGTGTTCACCGATGGCCTGCAGGTGGGGGCCGTTCTTGACCGCAACGGCTTCCGTCCCGGACGGTGGCAGCTCACCGACGACGGTTATGTTGTTCTGGCTTCCGAGGCCGGAGTCCTTCCCGAAACTCCTGCCGAAACCATTGTCGCCAAAGGGCGTCTGGAGCCGGGCCGCATGTTCCTCATCGACACCGCCGAGGGTCGAATCATTCCGGATGAGGAGATCAAAAAGACCCTCGCCGCGCAGCATCCCTACCGCTCGTGGGTTGAAGGAAACTCCGTGGAGATGAGCCAGCTTCCGGTTCGCGAGCATGTCCGTCATTCCGGACAATCCGTGCAACGCCGTCAACGCGCGTTCGGCTATACGGAGGAGGATCTGAAGATCCTTCTCGCACCAATGGCAAACACGGGCAAGGAACCTTTGGGATCCATGGGCAACGACGCGCCAATGGCAGTTCTGTCGTCGCGCAGCCGGATGCTTTTCGACTATTTCACGCAGAAGTTCGCCCAGGTCACGAATCCGCCGCTCGACTGGGAGCGCGAAGAGATCGTCACCTCGTTGGAATCCGCGATAGGCCCCGAGCCGAACCTGCTCGAGGACGTCGAGCAGCATGCGAAGAAAATCATCATCCCCCTGCCCGTCATCAACTCCGACGAGATGGCGCAGCTCAAGCGCCTCGACAGGACGAAGCTGCTCAACGGATACTACAGGCCCTTCATCGTGCGTGGCCTGTATCAGGTCGCCGGAGGTGGAGAAGCCCTTCGCAAGCGCCTTGATGACATCTTCGCGGAGATCGACCAGGCCATCGACGAGGGATCGAACTTCATCGTCCTCTCCGACCGCGAGTCGAACCACACCTGGGGCCCCATCCCGTCCCTTCTGCTGACAAGCGCCGTCCAGCACCATCTTCTCCGCCGCCACACGCGCACCCAGGTATCCCTTGCGGTCGAGGCCGGCGATGTGCGGGAGATCCACCACGTCGCGCTTCTCATCGCGTACGGGGCAGCCTGCGTCAACCCCTATCTCGCCTTCGAATCCGTCGAGGATCTCGCCCAGAAGGGATATCTGTCGGTTGACGCCTCCACGGCGGTCGGCAATCTGACGAAGGCTCTCTCCACCGGCGTCCTCAAGATCATGAGCAAAATGGGCGTCTCCACCATCATGAGCTACCGCGGAGCGCAGCTCTTCGAGGCCGTGGGACTCAACAGGGACGTCATTGACGAGTACTTCACCGGCACCACGTCCAGAGTGGGAGGCATCGGGCTTGACGACATCGCCGAGGAGGTGGCGGTTCGACATCGCGTCGCGTACCCCAACCAGTGGAACGCGCGTCCCCATAGGAATCTGCGCACGGGCGGGGACTACAAGTGGAGGAGAACGGGGGAGGACCACCTCAACGACCCCGAGGCCATCTTCCTGCTTCAACAGTCGACGCGTCGCGGCGACTACGACATGTTCAAGAAATACTCGGCGCACGTCAACGACACATCCAACCGCCTGATGACGCTGCGCGGACTGATGGAGCTCACCCCGACCCGCAGTCCGATCGACATATCCGAGGTAGAACCCGCAGGCGAGATCGTCAAGCGCTTCTCCACAGGAGCCATGAGCTATGGCTCGATATCCCAGGAGGCGCACGAGACTCTCGCCATCGCCATGAACTCCATCGGCGCCCGCTCCAATTCCGGCGAAGGTGGTGAGTCCGACGACAGGATCTCCGATCCACGCCGCTATAGCCGGATTAAGCAGATCGCATCCGCACGCTTCGGAGTCACCAGCGATTATCTGGTTCATGCGACGGACCTTCAGATCAAACTCGCGCAGGGAGCCAAGCCCGGTGAGGGAGGGCATCTTCCCGGAGCCAAGGTTCCGCCGTGGATCGCCACCGTCCGGCACGCCACCCCCGGCGTGGAGCTCATATCGCCGCCCCCGCACCACGACATCTATTCGATCGAGGATCTCAAGCAGCTCATCAACGATGCGAAGATGGCGAATCCCAAAGCGCGGATCCACGTCAAGCTCGTCTCCGAGTTCGGAGTGGGAACCATCGCCGCCGGTGTGGCCAAATGCCATGCGGATGTGGTACTCATCTCAGGCCACGATGGCGGAACGGGAGCCGCGCCTCTGAACGCCATCAAACATGCCGGAACTCCTTGGGAGATCGGATTGTCGGAAACCCAGCAGACATTGATCCTCAACGGATTGAGGTCACGCATAGTCGTTCAGTGCGACGGTGAACTGAAAACAGGGCGCGACGTGCTGATAGCGGCGCTTCTGGGAGCCGAGGAGTTCGGGTTCGCGACAAGCGCTCTGATGGTCGAAGGATGCGTCATGATGCGCGCCTGCCAGAAGAACACCTGCCCGCAGGGAATCGCCACCCAGGACCCCGAGCTTCGCGCGCGTTTCACGGGTCGTCCCGAAGATGTCGTGAACTTCTTCATGTTCATTGCGCAGGAAGTCCGCGAGCTGTTGGCGAGCCTCGGCTTCCACACGCTTGAGGAGGCCGTGGGGCATGTGGAGTGTCTTGATCAGAACAAGGCAGTGAGCGCGTGGAAGGCCGACGGCATCGATCTGAGCAATGTGCTGATGCAGGCGGGCCCAACGCCGGGAACGATCCTTCATCAGACGATCGCGCAGAACCATGAGCTTGAGAAGGCGCTCGACAACAAGCTCATCGAATACGCGTCACCAGCCCTCGACCACGGCGAACCGGTGAGAGTCGACATCCCGATCAGGAACGTGAACCGGACTGTGGGAACGATGCTCGGCTACGAGATCACCAGCCGCTACGGCGCCAAAGGACTTCCCGACGACACCATCGACATGACGCTTCGCGGCTCGGGGGGACAGTCTCTTGGAGCGTTCATCCCGCGAGGCGAGACGCTTCGCGTGATCGGCGAGGTGAACGACTACGCAGGCAAGGGACTGTCCGGCGGGCGTCTGATCATCCGCGCCGCTGATGATGTCCGATACGATCCGCATAAGAACGTCATCGCCGGGAACGTGGTCGGATTCGGTGCGACATCTGGAGAGATGTTCGTCGCAGGCCGGGCGGGGGAACGCTTTGCTGTGCGTAACGGCGGCGCCACCTTCGTCGTCGAGGGCGTGGGCGACCAC
>NZ_CASEXV010000097.1 GCF_949292005.1 uncultured Bifidobacterium sp.
GGCCGCGGCGTTCATCGGAGCGCTGCTCGCGGGACTGCTGGCGTCGGCATGGCGGTCGTCGGTGAGGCGGGGATGGCTGCCTCCGCATCTGGGCTATCCCCGCATCTGTCTGACGGTTCCCTCGATCGTGATCATGGTTCCGGGTCTGTACATGTATCAGGCGATGTTCCATCTGGGACAGTTCGATGTGCAGCTGGCGATGGACTGGGGGTTCCGGGCGTTCATGGTCATCCTCTGTCTGCCCATCGGTCTGGCCATGGCCCGGGTGCTCACCGACAGGAGCTGGCGGTATGACGTGTGAGCCGGTATGACATGTGATGGGGTTGGTGATTTCGGCGCGCGTGGATCAAGGGTGATTTTTCTGCGGAAAAGGGTGTTTTCGGGGGTGAAATGCCGTCAATTAGCCATTAGCTGATTGCGATGATGTCGAGATGGCCTATTCTTAGAATAGATAGTAAAACTGGCTTGTGTTTGATGTTAGCCACACGGTGAGGGACGGGGCATGGGCCCAAGGGGTTTCGGGGTTGGGGATGTAACGCCTAGCATGTCGCTCAATTCGCCACCACACGGCGAGATGGAGGAGTAATGAGGATTCATTTGACGCCTGCACATGCATCGTCCACGTCAAAGGGCGTGCATCAGCGGTTTCTGGCCGCTGTGACTGCGTTGTTCTGCGCTGCTGCGCCACTTGTTGTCATTCCAACGACGGCTTCAGCTGATAACAGTGTGAGCAGCGTCACTGGGGAATTGTGTACTCCGACAAAATTATCGCTCGGGGATACTTCCACGACGTCAACTGTGGACACGGGGGTCGCCACATACGTGGGCGGGAACATGTACATCGGCGATCCCAGTTCGAATTGGGGGTCGGACAGCCCCACAGGTTCCTATGCGGCGGAGGCCGAGGGCCTCACCGTCGTCAAGAACAACTTCTACGCGAATCTGCTTAAGGGCTTCTTCACCATGGGGACCGTCGCCTTCGGGGCGAATTATCGTCCTGCGGACGGATCCATGGTGCTGTCCGTGGGCGGGAACGCGCAGACATGGAACGGAGTCAAGGTCCAAGGTGTCGGCATCAGCGGCAACGGGGACTATCAGGGTCAGATAGGAGGCGATGGTCCTACCCGTGTGTGGGGGCAGGACGCATCCACGAGCACGCAGTCCGCAAGTGTGTACCGGTACGACTATGGCACGGAGTATCCGCAGGAGAAGGTCTACTGGGGCTCCTCCGCCGCGCAGAGCCTCAGCGTCAATGGTACGGACTACTCGACGTACGGGATCACGATTTCCACGCTCTCCTCGCAACTCGACGCTCTGTCGACGACAGGGACGACGACTCTGGGCACGGCGCCCGCGGATAGCACCTACGCGAAGTACAAGTACGACGGCAAGGTCAAGGCGTCGTTCGCGATCGCGGCAGGCGCGGAGAAACTCATCACCTTTGCCGGTAATGACTCCAGCAAGCTGCAGGTCTTTCAGGTCAAGGCCAGCGACCTGGCGAGCCACGCGCCGTCCACGGGTCTGGATTTCGCCTTCACGGGTATCCCGGACGGGGCAAGCGTCATCGTCAACGTCGTGAACGGCGACGGCACACCCTACAAAGGCACGGTCGACTTCCAGCAGGGATGGAGATTCTGGTGGAATGGCGCCGAGATCTCGAATGGATATGTCGAGGCCGGTGCGACCGATGCCGTTACCGATGCGATGAGGTCCGCCTACACGGCGGCGTCGCAAAGCATCATGTGGAACTATTCGGGGGCCACCTCCGTGGATATCAAGGGTTCGCAGGCGACTAAGATCAGTGGGAGCGTCGATAAGGCGTCTAGCAGCGATCCGGGGTGGAGCCAGTTCAGCGATGCTACCGTGACCGATGATCCGTCCTCGGCCGTACTGGGAAGCATCCTCGTCCCCGGCGGAAACCTGACCACCCACGTCACGACGAACGGACGCGTGTGGGTCGGCGGCAACTACGCGATGCTGAACACCAGCAACGTCAAACAGGGCAGTGAGGACATCGTCTTCGGAACAAGCAAGTCGGCGTCCATCGTGGACATGGATCAGGAACGGCATAACTTGCCATGGAGTGCTTCCTTGACTTCTAGTTGCTCCACCATTTCA
>NZ_CASEXV010000098.1 GCF_949292005.1 uncultured Bifidobacterium sp.
CCCAGCCCGGCCAGAGCATTTCAGAAGAGATCGAAGACCTCACCCACCAGGACCTCGCCATACTTTTTGGCGTGCGGCGTCGCACGCAGCTCTTCACCCCACTCGCGAAGAATCTGCACTCCCATCAGGTGCAATTGATCATGATCGGCGATTCCACTCTTCGAGGCGTCGCCGCACTCACCGAAGCCATCTTTTTCGAGATCGATCTCACCTCCCGGGTGCTCTCAAGCTTCACCTCCGCCTTCAGCATCGTCTCGCTGCTTGCGGACTCAGCCGCCACGCGCGCACATCAGCGATCCGTCACGACCAATCAGCCGGTCGATCACCACATGCGGAGCGGAGCCGGCAGCGACGCACGCATAGCCGCGATCAATGAGAGGTTCTCCCAACTGAACGAGCTGGAAAAACCATTCTGAGCCCCTCGCCGCGAACCACGGCTCAATGCCATCCGCATGACGGCCTACAGTGTGTCCTGGCACCATCACGACCACATGGTCAAGAAGCACAGGACCGAACAAACGAGAGGACATCATGGCCACCAAGACGACGCGGTCCAGCCAGGCATCACAGACGCCGACGGACGCCGGCCCGCAGGACGCGGGGCTGAGCAAGACGCTCAAGAACCGGCACATCCAGCTCATCGCGCTCGGCGGGGCGATTGGAACGGGACTCTTCTATGGATCAAGCGAGTCCATCCAGCTGGCCGGCCCTGGCATACTCATCGCCTACCTGATCGGAGGAGCGGCGATATTCCTTATCGTGCGCGCGCTGGGCGAGATGAGCGTGGAGGACCCCAAAGCGGGGGCCTTCAGCTACTACGCCAGCCGCTACTGGTCCAAGCGCGCGGGCTTCGTGTCCGGGTGGAACTACTGGTTCAACTACATCCTCGTGTCCATGGTGGAGCTGTCCGTGGTGGGTACCTTCGTCAACTACTGGTTCCCCTCCATCCCGGCCTGGGTGTCGGCGGGCGTGTTCCTTATCCTCATCACCGCGGCGAACCTTCTGGGAGTAAGCCGGTTCGGGGAGTTCGAGTTCTGGTTCGCCATCGTGAAGATCGCCGCCGTCGCCGCCATGGTGCTTGGCGGACTCGCAGTGATCGCGCTGGGCCTGTCAACGGTCTCCGGGGTCACGCCGTCGTTCATGAACTGGTTCACCGTGGGAGGCGGATTCCTTCCCCACGGCGTGATGAGCAGGACGGCGGACGGCCAGTGGACGGGCCTGGCGATGGCGCTGTGCGTGGTGATGTTCAGCTTCGGCGGAACCGAGCTGATCGGCATCACGGCGGGGGAGGCCGAGAACCCCCGACGCACGATTCCCAAGGCCACCAACGGCGTGATATGGCGTATCCTGCTGTTCTACATCGCCGCCCTGGGCGTGATCATGGCGGTTGTGCCGTGGAACACGATCGACGGCAACAGCAGCCCCTTCGTGCAGATATTCGATTCCGTGGGCATCCATGCCGCCGCGGGGATCCTCAACTTCGTCTGCCTCACCGCCGTGATGAGCGTCTACAACTCCAGTCTCTACGCCGACTCGCGGATGCTCTACTCCCTAGCTAGGCAGGGCAACGCGCCGCGCTATCTCGGCCAACTCAACCATCGCGGCGTTCCAGTCGCAGGAGTCCTCACATCGGCGGGGATCACCGTGATCGCCGTCGTCGTGGTGTTTCTCTGGCCATCCTTCGCCTTCAACTATCTGATGTCCATCGCAACCATCGCGGGAATCATCAACTGGGGGATCATCATGATCACGCAGCTGCACTTCCGTCGAGCCGTGAGACGCGGAGACGGACCAAATGAGCTGGCCGGACGGACCGGCGACGAGGCCATCGCGTCCCTGCGGTTTCCTCTGCCGTTCGCCCCGGTCACTCCCTGGCTGGTCCTCGCCTTCCTTCTGCTTGTGGTCGTGCTCATGTGCTTCTCCTCCAATTACGTGATCGCAGCCATCGCGGGACCAGTGTGGGTCGTCGCGCTTCTTCTGGGCTACGAGACCATGGCCCGGCGCACGCGGCGCTAACACTTGGGCATGGCCGTCCTACTTGGGTATGGCCCGTCCTATGCTGGTCAGCGCAACCGAACGGGAGCCCTGAAGACCGGGCTGAGAGGAAGTCGCGGAGACTTCGACCGTCAACTTGATGCGGGTAATGCCGCCGTAAGGATGACAGTTGCATCTGGACGATTAGGCGATTCTCCGCGCCATCCTTGACGACGTCTCCTCGTCGCGCAGCGTTCCACCCCCCGTGGGATGGAGCCCGTTCCCGCTCAAGCGCATAACACAACAGCAAAACAGACACACAACAAGACGCACGCGACAACGGCGCAAGGATCAAGCCGCAGTCAGGGGTCGACGAAGGGGCGCACCACCTCACAGGGTACGGTTCCTTCGCCGACCCCTTTCGCAATTTCCGGAACGTTCCAACGGTCCAAACCCGGACATGAACCGCCCCGGACCGTTTGAACCGCCGAATCGCGTCATCCTGGAAAGGATAGGGCCATGATCATCAACGGCCAGCATCAAAATATCAACACCCCCGTGGGCGTCGAGGACCTCATCATCTCGCGGGGACTGCGGCCCGACCGCGTGGCCGTGGAAGTGAACGGACGTATCGTGCCAAAATCGGCGCGGGCGCAGACGACGCTGTCGGGCACGGACACCGTGGAAATCGTCACCTTCGTGCAGGGAGGCTGATGATGGAACTCCAAGGATTCACAGAGCCCTCAGCCGACACGCACACCGCCATCGACAACCACACCGCCGATGCCACCACCATCGCCGATGCCCGCAGACACGTTTTCGAGTCGATGCCCGACCCGCGCAGCCTGGCCACGGAGGCGGAGATCCGGAACGCGCTGATCGACAGGCACGGCGCCGAGGTCCAGCATCGGCTGGACGCGGCCCGTGTGGCGATAGCCGGCCTAGGAGGGCTGGGATCGACCATCGCCGTGGCGTTGACGAGAATCGGCGTCGGCCATCTGCATCTTGTCGATTTCGACCGTGTGGACGCGACTAACCTCAACCGCCAGCAATACTTCCTGAAGGACCTCGGCAGGCACAAGACCACGGCGCTCAAAGCCAATCTGGCCCAGATCAACCCCTATCTGGAGGTCACCACCGACACCACCACGGTCACTCCGGACAACGTCGAACCGCTGTTCGGAAACGACGACATCATCTGCGAGGCCTTCGACGTTCCCGAGAACAAAACGATGCTTGTCAACACCGTCCTCGAGCGCCTTCCCGACCATAAGCTGGTCTGCGGCTCCGGAATGGCGGGATTCCGCAGCTCGAACCTCATCGGCACACGACGCGTGTCTCGCAACTTCTACTTCTGCGGAGACGGGGAGACGGCTCCCCTGCCCGGAGCGGGACTTATGGCGCCCCGGGTTGGAGTGGTCGCCTGCCATGAGGCGAATATGATCGTCCGCATCATTTTGGGAGAGGAGGATGCCTGACATGACCTCCACCACAAAAGCGACGACGGACGTCCCCGTGGACGAACTCGTCGGAACGGCAGTGAACACGGTCATGCTCCCCGAACCGTCCCCGACCGCATACGATTCGGTCGCCACAGGCGACGACGATCCGCTCATCCTCGCCGGGCACCGTTTCACCAGCCGTTTCATCCTCGGATCCGGCCGCTACGACCTCAATCTCATCAAGGCGACCGTCCGCGAGGCCGGAACGCAGATCGTCACGATGGCGCTGCGTCGATGCCGGACCACGGAGAACAACCTCCTGGACTACCTTCCATCCAGCGTGACCCTTCTGCCCAACACCTCCGGCGCCCGCAACGCCGAGGACGCCGTGCGCATAGCACGGCTGGCCCGCGAGGTGTGCGGGACGGATTTCATCAAGGTGGAGATCGAGCACGAGACGCGATATCTGCTCCCCGACAACGCCGAGACGATCCGCGCCACGGAGATGCTGGCGAACGAGGGCTTCGTGGTGATGCCCTACATGTTCCCCGATCCCGTGGCCGCCAGGAAGCTGCAGGATGCCGGCGCCGCATGCGTGATGCCGATGGGGTCCCTGATCGGTTCGAACAAGGGGATCCGCCTGCGCGACGGCATCGAGGTGATCGTCGCCCATTCGAACGTTCCGGTGATCGTCGACGCCGGAATCGGGAGGCCCAGCCAGGCGGCCGAGGCGATGGAGATGGGCGTCGACGCCGTGATGGCCTACACCGCCATCGCGAGCGCCGGGAACATCCCGATGATGGCCCGCGCCTTCAGACACGCGATCGAAGCCGGACGCGAGGCGTATCTCTCGGGATTGGGAACCGTCACCTCCGGCCACGCCGTACCATCCAGCCCCACCCAGATCGAGGACATGCTGCGCTGAGGCCGTCATAATTCCGGTATGGCGTCCCGACGCCGGTTGCGGGCGGCCCGAAGAACGGGACGGCAGAGACGACGGAGGTTACAGGAACGCCGGAGGCACAGGAACGACGACGCCCGGAAATGGTTCGAGGCCCCGATCCATAGCGGGTCGGGGCCTCGAAACCGAGCATCGTCGAAAGTCCGAACCGGTCGTCACATGATAACGATCAGCTCAGAGACCAACGGGCGTGAGACGGCTCACTGAACCTGGGCGCGGGCGATCTTGCCGGTGAAGGACTCGTTCTCGTCCGCGTCGGCGGCCTTGTCGCTGTTCCAGGAGAACATCGCGCGAAGCTTCGGCCCGACGGTCTCGAGCTGGGGGTGGGAATACTCCTCCTGCAGCTCCTTGAACTTCGGGGCGCCGGCGGCCTGATCCTCCATGAACTCCTTGGCGAAGGAGCCGTCCTGGATGCGCTTGAGCTGGTACTCCATGCGCTCACGGGTGTGCTCGTCGATGACTGTCGACGTGAAGTCGCCGTACTGGGCGGTGTCGGAGCAGGACCAGCGGGCCTTGTTCAGACCACCCTCGTTGGCGAGGTCGACGAGCATCTTCAGCTCGTGGAACACCTCGAAGTAGGCGATCTCCGGCTGGTATCCGGCCGCGGTCAGAACCTGGAAGCCCATCTCGCAGAGGTGGTTGATGCCGCCCATGAGGACGTCCTGCTCGCCGAACAAATCGGTTTCGGTCTCCTCCTTGAAGGTGGTCTTGATGCCACCGGCGCGCAGGGCTCCCAGAGCCTTCGCGTAGGCGAGGGTGATGGCCCAGCCGTCTCCACGGGGATCCTGCTCGACGGCCACGACCACCGGCACGCCACGTCCCGCGGCGTACTCACGACGGACGATGTGGCCCGGCCCCTTCGGAGCGACCATGAACACGGGGTGGTCGGCCGAGGGCTTGATGTATCCGTAATGGATGTTGAAGCCGTGGGCGAAGGCCAGAGCCGCACCCTCCTTGAGGTTGGGCTCGATGTCGTTCTTGTAGATCTGCGCCTGGTACTGATCGGGAGCCAGGATCATCACGACGTCGGCCTCCTTGGTCGCGTCGGCGACGGACTTGACCTCAAGGCCCTGCTCCTTGGCGAAGGCCACGGACTTCGAGGTGGGGCGCAGACCGACGACCACGTCGACGCCGGAATCGCGAAGGTTCAGCGCGTGGGCGTGTCCCTGCGAGCCATAGCCGACGATGGCCACCTTCTTGCCGTCGAACACCGAAAGATCCGCGTCCTTCTCGTACCAGATCTGAGCTGTCATAATCCTTTGCACTCCTTGTTTTGGTGTGCCGCCCCTTGGCGGCCCTACATTCGCAATGTCTTGTTGCTGTTACGTTTGCGACCGACACGCTGGCGGTTTGTCACCGCCGCTGCGCCACGATCATCTTCTATCCATGCCTTGCGGCTGTTGCATGGGGATTTTGTCCTCGAACCGTTGCCCATGATACCGGAAACATTCCCGTGATACCCGCGCTGTTCAATAGTCGAACGAATACGCCATCCACCATGCGTGTCACCTCCCTTCCAGTGGATTCACGGCCTTCAGCGAGTGAAGTCCGTGTCCTTGGTCTCCGGCGTCGTCAGAACGGCGACCAGGCAGCACACCGCCATGACTCCCAGATAGAGTCCGACGGAGCGAACGCCCCAGTTGTGCGACAGCCATGTGGCGATTGTGGGAACGAACGCAGCCCCAACGATGGCCGCAAGGTTGTAGCCGATTCCGGATCCCGAATACCGCACGTTGGCCTCGAAAAGCTCCGGCAGGAACGCCCCGATGGGCCCGAAGGCCACTCCCATAAGCGCGAATCCCACGCACAGGAAGACCATCACCTGCGCGAAGTTCCTATATCCCATGAGCAGATACGGGGAGACCAGCGAGAACACGACCAGCGCGACCGAGGAGAACATGAGCACACGCCGCCGGCCGATGCGGTCCGCATACATGCAGGACAGCACGATGAACGCCGCGAACACGCAGATCGCCACCATAAGCATCAGCAGATACTCCCTGTTGGTGAACCCCAGTCCACCGCCGCCCTGCTCAACGGTTTTCGTTCCCCAAGCCAGCGACCATGTGGCAAGCGTATAGAACAGCGTGTAGGTGACGGCGACGAGGAAGGTCGCCTGCAGGACCTGCTTCCAGCTCTTGCTGAACACCTCCGCCAACGGGGCCTTGACGACCTTGTTCTCCTGCTGGGTCAGACGGAAGACGGGCGTCTCCTCCATGCGCACCCTGACGATCAGGCCTACAACGACCAGCACCGCGGACAGAAGGAACGGCACCCTCCACCCCCAGGCCAGCATGTCGTCGGAGTTCGTGAACGTCTCCAGAAGGAAGTAGGTGCCATTCGACAGGAAGAATCCGATGGGCGCGCCAAGCTCCGGGAATGATCCGTACAGGGCACGCTTGTCATCAGGGGCGTTCTCCGTGGCCACCAGAGCCGCGCCCGACCATTCGCCGCCCAGTCCTATTCCCTGGACGAAACGGCAGGCCACAAGGACGACCACGGCCCATCCTCCCCACATGGCATAGGTCGGGAGACATCCGATGAGGAAGGTCGCCACGCCCATCGTCATCAGGGAGACGACCAGTGTCGTCTTACGGCCCATGCGGTCGCCGAAATGTCCGAAGACAAGCGATCCGACCGGCCGCGCGATGAACGCCACCGCGAAGGTCAGCAACGAACCGATAAGCGCCGCGGCCCCCGTCTGACCGAAGAAGACCTTGGGGAAATAATTCGCCGCCGCGGTCCCATAGGCATAGAAATCGTAGAACTCGATGGCGGTCCCCACCATCGACGCGGCGATCACGGTCCTCACAGAATCACGCGTCATGGTCGCCAGTTTGCGCGCGGCCGAGGGAAGACTGGCTTCCCCGACACCTTCCACTGCTGTCATTTCACTCTCCATCCGTTCCACCGGGACGATCCCGAATGGACATGTTGCGGTTGAGGAGCTCTGGTCACATTCAGCCCCGCGGGGCCAACAAAAAAGCCCCGCGACTTCCGCAGGGCCACCAGACGATGACATTCCACCACCGTCGAAACCCTGCCTCCGTTGACAGGGCCCGACGCAATCGCCGAATCAGCCCGCCAACGAAGACGGGCTAATAATTCGCGCCGTGGAGTCGACGCACGATACGCGCCCCACCATGAACACAACACCAGTCATCGCGGCGAACCTCCTTTCGGCTTCAAGTTCCTTCGGACCTTCCGGCCCGACTGCCAGACAACCTAGATCCGTTCCCCATCCCGCCACAAGCCAACGTCCACAATGTGACCGGCGGACATGGAGGTGCCCCGTCCACCATGGGCGGACGGGGCACCTCTCCCGCATTGCGCCCGGCCGCCTCAAACCCACGAGGCCCAAGACAAGCGAGGGAAGAAGGTAGTCGTTCCAGAAGGCCATGGCGTCGATGATGGTCACTGTGGCGATCATCGGCTTAAGCAACGGGAACACAACCCTCCAGAAGGTCGACCACGTGGAGCATCCGTCGATTCTCGCCGCCTCCTCCAAGTCCCTTGGAATATTGGTACGTATGGATCCATGGAACATGAAGGTGGCGAGGGACACGGAGAATCCGACATGTATCAGGATCAGCGTGACCCTGCTGTTGAGCACGTGGAAGATGCCGCCGTACACGGACACGAGCGGAACCATGAGCACCTGGAAGGGGATGACCATGGATGCGACCATCATGGCGAAGAACACGGCACCGAGCTTCCAATGCGGGTTGCGGACGATGACGTACGCGGCCATCGCCGAGAGGAGAACCGTGAGGACGGTGGCGCTGGTCGTGATGATCGTGGAGTTCCCCAGAACCGTCCAGAAGCTCATCTTCTCCATGGCGTCCGGGAAGTTCTCAAGCGTGAAACCGCTTTTCCCGATAAGCGACAACGGATTGGAAGTGATGTCATCCATCGATTTGAAGACGTTCACCACAACCAGAAGGAACGGCGCGATGAAGAAGAACAGAAGGAGGATGAGAACGACCATCTGCACCACATGGGACACGCGACGCCTTGACGTGGCGCTCGACTGATTGGCACTCATGCTTCCACCTCACCCTTCTTGCCGAAGTACACCTGCAGCATGCCCACGACCGCGCAGACGATGAACAGCACCAGGGCCTCGGCCTGCCCGACGCCATAGTTCTTGTAGACGAACGCCTTGTTGTAGACCTGCATCGCGGCCAGCACCGACGATCCGAATGGCTCTCCGTTGGTCAGCGAGAGGTTCAGGTCGTACACCATGAAGCACTGCGTGGTGCTCAGGAAGATGCATTGAACGAACGAGGCGCGCATAAGGGGGATGATCACATGCCACATGGCCTTCGACTGCGAGCATCCGTCGATCAGCGCGGCCTCCTTGAGGCTCTTGTCGACCCCCATGAACCCCGCGACGTAGATGAGCATCATATATCCCGCATACTGCCAGACCGACACAAGTATCAGACAGAACAGGGCTCCGTTGGGAGTCGACAACAGGGACGTGGTATTGCTGTTGCCCAACGCTTCGCCGATGGCGACGAACGCGCGGTTGAAAACGAATTTCCACACATATCCCAGAACGATTCCGCCGATGAGGTTCGGGATGAAGAATCCCGCTCTGAAGAAGTTCTGCCCTTTGATTCCATTCGTGACCAGATAAGCCAGAAGAAAGGCGACGATGTTTATCAGGACGACAGAGATGACGGAGTATATCAGCGTCCGCCACAACGACTGCCAAAAGACCGCGTCCGCCCAGGTGCTGACGTAGTTCTGCCAGGCCATGAAAGGCTTAGTCTTGGACACCCCATCCCAGCTTGTGAAGGTGAGATAGAGCCCATAGAAGAACGGTCCCACGACCACGGCGCAGAAAAGCAGGGCCGCCGGCCCCGCGAACACAAGATACTGACCTACCTTATGTGACAACCTATTATGTTCATGGCAATTCCCATTTATCAGGTGGGTGCGGGACCTCGTGGAGCGAGACCCCCGCACCCAGTTCACAACCGCCTAATCACGAGTTGTCCGACGACACCTTCGCGGTCTTCCAGTAGCTTTCTATGGATTTCGCGAAATCGGCGCGACTCTCCTGCCCCGCCAGATACTTCTGGAAATCGGCTCCGAGCATGGAGTAGTGATCGTCCGGCAGGTAGTTGTAGTTGGCGATGAGCTTACCCGCGTTGGCGTACTTCTTCACCGACTTGCCCAGCGGATCGGAGACCGTGAGGTTGTTGTTGGTGAAGGGCGAGACCAGCGAGCAGTCCTTAACGATGAACGACTGTCCGGACTTGTTGTAGACCAGCCAGTTGAGGAAGTCCTCGGCCGCCGTGCGCTGAGCGTCGGACGTGTTGCTGGAGGAGTCGATGAAGAAGTACTTCGAGCCGCCTCCGGTGAGCTTGGTGTTGTCGCCGTCCGAGGTGTTCTGCGGGACGGGCATGATTCCCATGTTCTTGGAGTACTTGTACTGGTCGATGACGGACCAGTCCCAGTTTCCGCCGAACATGAATGCGATCTTGCCTTCGGCGAGCTTCTGCTCGGTGACCTCGCGCTCAGCGGAGATGGCGTTCGACCCTGCGTAGTTGTTGTCCTTGAGGACGTCGAAGGTGTTCATCAGCGAAGTGAACTTCGCGTTCGAGTTGAGGTCGACGCTTCCCGCGTGGAGCTTCTTGACGAACGAGCTTGGATTCTTCTGCTGCTCATAGACCTGCGCCAGATAATGGGCTCCAAGGGACCAGTCCTCCTTGAGGACTCCCGTGGGGGTCTCCATTCCACCCGCCTTGAGCTGCTTGATCAGCTTCTTGAACGCCGTGAGCGTCTTGTAATCCGAGGGGTTGAACGTCTTGCCCGTAATCTTCTCGATCGCGGAGGCGTTATATATCAACCCTCTGGCCTCGACGCTGACCGGGAATCCGTATGTTTTGCCGTTAATGGCGATGGCGTACTTCGTCTTCTTAACCCATTTCTGGCTGCTCAGGTCGACGGCGTGCTCTTTGGCAAGCGAGTAGACATCCTTCGCATCGACCATGGATATGGTGTACGGCTCGTTGGATGCGTACTTCGTCGCCAGATGGGCGGATACCGTATCGCTTGAGTAATAGACCTCCACGTTGACGTTATGGCTCTTCGAATACGCCTTCGCCATGGTTTTCATCTGATCCTGGATCTCCATTTTGGAGTTGAAGATCGTGATGGTTGTTTTGCCAGACGACGTGCTTCCACTGGATGACGACGACCCGCATGCCGTCAGCATGCCCACGGCGAGAATCGACGACAGCGCCGTGATTCCCACTTTCTTCCATGAAACTCTTCTCATAGCTGCACCAGTGCCTTTCTCCCCTGACCCTCCATGTGAGCGACAATGCTCACGCGTTAAACGACCCACGGAGGGGATGTGACCGAACTTAGTGTTATTGGCTTTTCGCTGTTTGGTGTGGGTGGGCTGGTCGGGTGGAGGTGGCTGGCGGGTAGTTTGGGGGTATGGATACCACGTTGTTGTTCACCGCCGCCTTGCAGTTGCCTGATCCCTGGAGG